>CAZFRJ010000107.1:0-2886 GCA_964521355.1 uncultured Candidatus Bathyarchaeia archaeon
TGACAGATGGGAGGGAGACTGGTCAGGCCGTGCGCCGATTGCTGCAATCCGGATGAGCAGCCCGAAGAGAGTTCATGCCGTTTGGAGAAGCGAACTGGAATTCGCTGTTGGCCCTCTGGCTCACTTGGTCGCTTCTTCAATGGTACTTGCGTCACTCTTCCAGTTCATTCGAGGAGCAAGGAGAAGATGTGTAGGTAGGAAGCTGGTGTCCGGAATCTTCAGCAGGCGAGGAATCATGTTAGCTGTGGCCATTTGGTTCACGATAAGTTCAATCGCTATAGCACCTTTGTCGGCCGACGGAGGCGCCACGACCATCAAAATCGGTGCAACTCATTGGAGACATTGGAAGAACATTGAGAGTGACACATGCGTGATTTGGCTTGGCGGAGGGATCGAAGGTCCTCCTCTGATAATAAACCCCTACTGGCTTGAGTCATACAACACGATGCAGTTCGTTCAAGACCTTGCCAAATACTACTCCGTTCTCACTCTTGAGAGAGGATCAAGCATGATTTTCCAGACAGCGCTAAACAGGATCATACACGCTGAGTTCTATCCTAGCATGCTGATTCATGATACGAAAGCATGGGCGATTGGCGCAGGATACCGTTACGTGTATCTGGTTGGCTATTCCGTTGGCGGGATAGCGGCGGTCAGAGAGGCAACGATCATAGACCCAGAGGGCTGGTCAAGCCCAAACGGTATTGTCTTGATAACCGTCCCGCTGGATCAGTTTGTGCCATATGCAAGTCTTCTGAAAGCGAACCATCTGATCCTTTATGGAACTGAAATGACCAAATCCTTCATAGATTCCGGCAGAATCTTCTTTGAATCAACTCCGATCGGAGGACAATATGACAGCCACTGGCTAAGTAAAGAATTCAGAGTAATCAACAGTGTCGCACATGAGGTCTGGACCATAGCGAGAACTGGACGATATGATGCTGAGGCGACAGCGGTCACCGTTAGCTTCATTGAGCAATCAAAGACTTTGGAGCTAGAAAGGCAGAAAGCTCTTCTGCGAGACGCCTCAGGGAATCAGACCAGCTCGTTGCCCACAAACGCGCAAGCGAGAGTAGAGTTCACCGACGTAACAGTTCCCTCGGTAGTGCCCCTTGGCGACTTGTTTCGCGTTTCAGCGACGGTTCACTGGAGGAGACCTAACAAGGCTCAAGGTTGGATCGTGCTCTATTCTCCTGAGCCAGACGCAATTCTGTCGGCCAGACAACTATCAAACCCTGAAAACAGATCAGAGAGAGTCGTTCTAATCGTTCGAGCACCGAGCAAGGATGCCTGCCTGCATCTCAGTCTGTTGGTCCTATGTCATCACAATGACAGGTGGGCTTTTCCAACAGGCAATTTCTCGCTATCTCTTAGGATCTTGGCTTCTGAAACAGTCGATCTGGTCATCAAGACAACCACACCTAGAATTCAGATAAGGGTCAATGGCGTATTGCACACCTCCAACGACATGGGGATAGTGAGAACAGCCGCAGTTAGAGGTCCAAGCGTCGTAGAGGTGCCATCCATCGCCTACTTGACGAACCGCGAGCGAGCCATATTCGAAGGATGGAAGGATGGCCAGCACCCTGCCAAGAGGGCCATCAAAATAGTTGAGGGTTGTCAGATTGAAGCATTCTTCAGGTTGCAGTACTATGTGTCGGCCTCTTCAGAAGGGGGGCATATCGCCGGAGAAGGATGGTACGATCAAGATGCTACTGCTATGATCGCGATATCTCCTCCGATAATACAGAACTTGGTGAACGGCACATTAGTAACCTGTAGGTTCGATGGATGGTCTATAGACGCTAAGGAACGAAACGTCGTCCTAACTCTGGTTGTCAGAAGGCCAACAGAGGTTCAAGCCCGCTGGTTGAAGGTCGCACCTGAAGAGAAGCCGAACCTCACAGTATATGTCTTGGAGGTTCTTGTTTCGCTTACGATTCTTGTCATTTCACTAGCTTTCGCGAGAGGCAGGCATAATCTGGCGAAAGGCGAGGTACATACGAAGCAAAGGAAACATCACCTATCAGTCCTTTAAGGTGACTCGACTCCTGGGACCTTAGGAAAGGGGACCGCTTCCCATATTGCTCCAAGTCCGCAGACCCACCTGGTCAATCGCTCCACCCCAATGCCAAAGCCTGCAGAGAGCGGTACGCCTCGCCTTAGCATTCTCAAGTACCACCGATAGCGCCTTGCATTCTCTCCGTTTAGCTTCATTCGATCGAGTACCCTTCGATACGTGTGCTCTCTTTCGGCTCCAGAGGCGGCCTCTCCATACCCTTCTGGATAGTAGAGGTCGAAGTCGAGCAAAGTGCCGGGCCTATTCGGATCCTCACGGTCATAAAATCCTCTGGCTGTTATCGGGTAATCAGTTATGAAGAATGGCTCGCTGAACTGGGCTGAGAGATATTCCTCGAGAGACCAAGGTATCTCCTCTCCATCGGGCACTTCGAGATCTCTCTCTCGGAGATATTCGACAACATCAGGGTAACGTAAGCGCTTGAATGGCTTTCTCGGCATCTTGAGGTTCCTTTTCAAATGTGAGAGTTGGGCTGCGCATTTCTCGTGAACATCTTGGCATACGTAGCCTATGAGACCCTCTGCAAGTTCCATCGCGTCAGTGTACCTCCAGCCAGATGCCTCAATGTCGACTTGCCGGAACTCCGCCAGATGCCTGCCCGTGCGTCTCGAAGCAGTAGGTTCGAGCCTGATGTTCGGAGAAACCGCGAAGACCTTGTCGAGCGATTGTATGGCCATCTGCTTGTACAGAATCATGCTGCTCATCACTTTGAATCTCGATCCATAGTAGTTGATGGATGCCTGCTTCGCGCCACGTATTCCCGGATCGGTGACAGGCCCGATTATGGGGGGAAGGATCTCTGC
>CAZFRJ010000108.1:0-2871 GCA_964521355.1 uncultured Candidatus Bathyarchaeia archaeon
TCAAGTGTTCTCTCATCCTCTTTCCTGGAAGAATCGCCTGAAGGGTCTCAGGTGTTGTGATCAACATGTCTGGAGGAAACTTTGCCTGTAGCGATCTCATGTGGGTAGGAGTATCTCCATGCCTGACCTGCACCTTAATGTCAAGCTGTTTGCCATTCTCCGCAAGCCTTCTCATAATATCGCGATTGAGGGCTCGCAACGGAGTGAGATATAGTATGGAGATCCCTTTCGTCGGTTCTCTTTCTCTCCTTCTCAGAAATAGCTCGAAGATAGGCATGACCGCTGCATAGGTCTTACCTGTTCCCGTAGGCGCTATTATCAAGACGTTTTTTCCTTGAAGAATATCGGGAATAGCGAGATCTTGGATGGCGCTCGGCTCGGCAATAGCTTCCCGATCGAGAAGCTTCTGCAAGTCAGGACGCAGAAGTGAAAAGACGCTCAACTCTCACGCTACTCCTTTCAGCCAGATGCCTCCGCTCTGTGTCCCCAGCATTTTGAAGTGCCGTCGTTTAGCGACGGCTCCCCCCCTCCCCTAGGAAAATCCTGAGATCACTCCTTGATCATGTACTCCCGAGGTGTCAGAAGTGTTCGTCTTCGCATCGGAGCGCCTTCAAGGGCAGACAAAGCGAGTTCATAGAAAGGTTTCCTAGGCGGTATCGCTCCTCGTCATGTCTTAAGTGACCTATGCGGGTCTCGTCCTCTCATACGCCACGTAAACAAATATCAGCAGCAAAGCTATGAAAGACAATATCTGAATCCCTAGCATGAGTATACCGTAGAGCTCGTCAAGCGACATGGTCGAAGCTCCTTGTATCGCACGGTCTAATGCCGGATAGGGTTTAAAAACGTGTGCTCAGTCGGCTCTGTTCGGTTTGTGGCTGTTCGACTCGGCTGTTCTCCACCGGCGGGTTTGGCAGTCTTAAATTGATGGAGTCTATTCGCCGATAACCTCGGCAATGTATTCTGAGCCGAGCTTGTCGCTAGGTCTGACTTTCTTCGTAAAGGATACACTTTGCCTGAAATGGCTGTTGATTTCAGCAGTATGCAGTTCCATCTGCTCTCTGAAAAGTGGATCCGAGCCAAGCAATACGATATGAAACACTAGCCAGATCCCTTTCGTAGTCATCAATCCTCTTCCTCTGATCGAGAGGCTGCTGCTGTTGTAACCCTCCGTAGGGGCAGGGATTTATGTCTCAGACGTTCTCATAGAATCTCAGAGATCGCCACGCTAGTCTATCATATATTCTCCCACGAATTCAAAGCTGGCTCAAGTCGGCCAAACCGGGTCAATATACGCCCCTTCTCCCAAACATCTAATAGAACTAACCGCAATCAACCAACACCAGCAGCAATGCCAACTACCGAGGCACTTTGCCATTGGCTACAGAAGATCAACTCCAGGCAATTCGAGCCATCCTCGAAAGAGAGATTGCCTGCCACTACCTCGAACTAGTAAACCGTGCATACGCAGAATACAGCATCTCCTCCTCTCAAACAAAATCTGCATGCACCATACTGACGGCAACAAACATAGTCGAATCACGAGTCTCTCAAGTGAGAAGTCAGAATCCAAGAGAAATCTCGTTCATCTATCTCAGAAAACAACCACAGAATGAAGTGAACAGCATCATAGAGAGCAAAGGTCAGCTGATGGCAAAGCACTACGACCTATCTGAAGAAATCGGCCATCACGGAGAGAAGATTGTGGTAAAGGCTTGCGAAAACCTCGGATACAGCGAGATTGAGAGAAGAAAAGAGAAGCATGGCCAAGCGGACATCGGCATCGCGAAACACGACATAGATGTCTGGGCCAAACATCCAACCGGCGGATATTACCAAAACATCGAAGTCAAAAACCGAAGAGATCCACTCAAAGAGCCAGAACTCTCATCCATTGTCAGGACTACATCCATTGCCAGAGATCGCTGGAATCTCGAAATCAAACCTGCGGCCGTGACTGTATTTGCTCATACAACCACAAGACACACCGCCGGTGTTCTGAGAGTACCAATTGCATTCTCAGACGGCATCTACGTACCAGAGGAGCATCGCGACCTGTACGAGGCCCTGAACCGCCAGCTGGCACTCAATGTGATAATCTCGAACGAACCAACAGACTTGCTTAGAGACAGAATGGAGAGACACGTAATGAACTACCAATACTAACATCCTCGATTGAGTCTCTCCAAGTAGATGACTTCCAGCCTAGCCAGATCCCTTTTTCAGTTTTCTTTGGTCTTGACTTTCCCTGTGTAGATCTTCTCAAGGTCTACGATTTTCTGCTCCAAATCCTTCATTCTCAGTTGTTGGTCAGTCCAGTCTTCAGGCGTGGAAATACTCAGGTACGGTTCAACCTTCCGGTAGGCTTCTGCGAAGTCTTCCGGATGCAACTCATGCTGATGATTATACATGTATTCTACGCCTTTGTCGTGGCCCATCCAGAATTCGCTAATCATTGGGTGGCCCCCTGCGTGAGCGCACTCTGCCTTGAACAGGTGTCTCAAGGCGTGAGGATGGAAGTCGCAGCGCCATTTCCTTTCGCCGCTTCTTGTGGCTAGACCTTTGGCAACTACGGCTCTAACGATCTGTCTTTCCACATAGACCTACGGCTCGGACAGAACCGAGGGAAGTCACTGATCCAGCAAAGCGCAAAGGCACGACCCGCCGACACCTAACAAAAAACCTAAACCAGCCGATTGGCGAACAGAGCCGCTCAGTCAACTTGGGGCATGTGCCCTGCTAGGGTTCTTCCTCTACGTGCCATCTTTCCGTAATTCTGTTGTAGGCGGAGTCGGGAAGCTCCTCGAACACATAGGTTCCAAGCGCGTCGGCAAGTCGCTGCGCGATAATATGGTAGCACAGCTGCCTCCT
>CAZFRJ010000109.1:0-2859 GCA_964521355.1 uncultured Candidatus Bathyarchaeia archaeon
ATATCCATCCTTCAACACTCTGCCGACGAATCCTTCGCTCGTTCCTCTATGATAGCCATAGGCGGTGTCGACATAGTTGACACCGTTGTCTATGGCGTATCGTATCATCCTTGTTGCCAAAGGCTCATCTATCTTCGACGCGTCTCCTCCGATGATCGGGAGCCTCATGGCGCCGAATCCTAGAACTGACACTTCCCAGTCAAGCTTTCCGAATCTTCGATATTTCGTCTCTATCCCTCTCGTGCCGCCGCTCTACTTCAAAGATCTCCTTATATCTTTTGGAGCCGTGGCTACTCTGCGCTCTAGATCAAGTTCGATCGGATACGCATCTGACCATCTGATTGCGCCATCCCAGTTAGTCTTAAACTGACTGCCCCATCTAACATAACCGCGGCTGGTTGAGAGAGTGAGCAGCGCTCTGGATTTGATTGGAAACACCCCTCTCGTAAGGCTTAGGAGAGTGGCCTCAGGCATCGACGCGAATATCTACGTGAAGTGCGAGTTCCTGAACCCGAGCGGGAGCATCAAGGATCGTATGGCTTTGAGAATGATCGGGGAGGCCGAAAGGAGTGGAAAGCTCAGGAAAGGGGGCACAATCATCGACGCGACAAGCGGCAACACGGGTCCAGCCTTATCATTCGTAGGAGCTATGAAAGGCTACAAGGTCAGATTGTTCATACCTGCTCAATGGGCAGGCGAATACAACCCAGAGAACAGAGTCAGAATAATGGAGTGTTTTGGAGCTAAGGTTGAAGCTTTCTCAACAAAAGGACACGAGAGCCTTATGGAGGGACTCACTCCAAGCGAAAAGTCAGCAGCAGTGTTTGCCGTTGGTATGAAGAGGTGCTATGACCTTGAAAGGAGCGACCCTATGGTCTGGTGGGCTAACCAGAGTTGCAATCTAGACAACGCGCTGGCCCATAAAGAGACCACTGGGAAAGAGATACTAAAACAGTTAGATAACAAGGTAGATGCATGGGTAGCCTCCATCGGAACCGCAGGAACTATACTCGGAGTAGCTGAAGCGCTGCGAGAGAAGATTGGAAACGTAAAGGTCATCGGCTTGGAGCCTGAAGACGCTCGAGTCACCGAGTGGTACAAGTCAGGCTCCATGAACAGGTACCTTGCAGCTCTTGGGCTGCCTCCGATGAAGTCTGTAGTAGACGTGATGATGGAGAAGAACCTGCCCGACAAGGTTTGGACGATCAAGGATGATGACGCTAGAGAGATGATGAACAGATTGTGCCGCGAGGAAGGGCTCTTCTGCGGCATGTCCTCCGGCGCAAACGTCTATGCCGCTCTGAAGGTTGCCAAAGAGCTGGAGAAAGGCGCGAACGTGGCAACCGTCTTGGTAGATAGGAGAGATCGCTACTTTCCGGAGTATCCAAAGGAGCACTATGTGATCTAGCCAGTCCTCACCGGGTTAACTAGGTTTGCTCTGATCAATGCGCACGTTGTCTAATCAGTCTTCTAAGGTTCTGCGTTGTCGCCAAACCAACCTGCTCAGTAGTTAAGCCTTTGAGTTCCGCAATCTTCTTGGCGACGACCAGTACTCCTTCAGGGCTCTGTGAATCGGTCTCAGTCAGTAACGAAGACACTGGAATCTCCCTCACCGTCTGCTTGAATGCCTCGTTGTCTTGCGACGATATCGTTCGTAGGCCAATTGAGAGATAGACACCCATCTCTATGCACCTCTTAGCGTAAGTTGAGTCTTTGGAGAAGCCATGGATGACTGCGCCTGTTGCCAGACTGCCTTCTTCTTCCAGTATGTCCAAGACCTCTTGTTCAGGCGTTCTATCGTGCACGATCACCGGGAGACTGGACTTCCTTGCGATTCTGAGCTGCTCACGAAATGCATTCCTCTGGATCTCTTTGTCCGCAAACTCGCTCACAAACTTGCCTTCACTATCCCTTCGCCCGACGTAGTCCAGTCCGATCTCGCTTACGGCAACGACCTCCGCATGGTGTACCAACTCCTTGAGCCTCCCTAACACTTCATCATTA
Source organism: uncultured Candidatus Bathyarchaeia archaeon (assembly GCA_964521355.1). Taxonomy (GTDB): domain Archaea; phylum Thermoproteota; class Bathyarchaeia; order 40CM-2-53-6; family JALHTG01; genus JALHTG01. The sequence goes on from CAZFRJ010000109.1 coordinate 2,005, forward strand.
TATCTGCCAGCATTCCACGGATGTAGGCCGACACATGCCTTGATGATTGGATGCTCACGCGCATTTTGAATCGCAAGCTCCGAAGATTCTGGATCTGACCCTGCGTTTAGCACGACTTCGACACCTGACCTCTGAGCTTGAGCAATTGCCACTCCGAGAGCGTCCTGACTCAGCCTTGTCAAGTGACAATGCGTTTCCGAGAACAACTCGCTCACCGCACTCCCACATACCGCCCATGGTTAAAGCGTTTTTCGCCGCCATGCGAACTGAGAGAACCTTGCCAGAATTCGTTCTCGATCGCTGGTTACGCGACACAATCGAGGTCGACGCACCAAATCTGAAGCATAGACATTATCGCAAAGCGTTTGTACCTCTATTGAGAACGTTTGCGTGACTGTCACTCGAAGGTGGTTGCTGTGGCTAAGGCTCTCGTGCTTTATCACTCTCAGGAGTATGGAAACACAAAGTTGATGGCCGATGCCGTCGCCCAAGGATTGAAGGAATCAGGATGCGAAGTAACTGTATTCAACACAAATGACGGACGATTCGACATTACTACTTTCCCCAAATTCGACTGTGTCGCCTTCGGTTCACCGGACTACTTCAGTTACATCGCAGGAGGACTGAAGACCTTCATGGATGATCACTACATGCAGTCGACTGTAAAGAGAAAGGAAGGATACACGGGCAAACCATATGCTCTCTTCTACTCCCACGGAGGCGGTGGAAAGGTGAAAACGGTGATGAAGGAACTATTCAAGAGAGTAGGCAAACAAGTAGGCGAGCTGGTAGATTCATACGGAAAACCAAACCAACACACTCTTGAGAGATGCAGAGAACTGGGAAGACAACTAG
>CAZFRJ010000110.1:0-2823 GCA_964521355.1 uncultured Candidatus Bathyarchaeia archaeon
CTGTTCTTGCCCTTCTATTCGTCATGGGGATTCCTGCTCTCGAAGCAACTGCGTATGCCTGTGCTAGGCTCTCCCCGACATCTTTAGGTCCATGCGCCGTGCCGCACACATATATGCCGTCGGTTGCGAAGTCCACTGGTCTCAGCTTTACGTGAGCTTCAAGGAAGAATTGGTCGTGACCTAGGGGTACCTTGAGCATTTTTGACAGAGTTTTGCCATCGTCATGCTGGATTAACGGGGGCGACAGCACTACGAGACCAGCGTCTATCTCCATTTCTGTACCGAGTAGGGCATGGGTGACTTTGACCTTCAGGGATCCGTCTTTGTTAGCGACAACTTCGGGAGGCTTGTTGCTTCTGTAGTTGAGTAGTTTAACTTCTTTCTCTCTGGCTTTCCTGTGAAGCTCCTCGTAGTCCTTGCCATACGCTTGGAGGTCTTGGTAGAGAATGTAGACATCCGTTTCTGGATGCAGGTCCTTGATGATTAACGAGTTCTTTATGGCAACCATGCAGCAAATTCTGGAGCAGTACGGTCTCCCCTTCTCTTGCCTCGACCCAACACACTGAATCATTACTACGCTCCTCGGCCTGAGAGATTCAAGCGTACTCGATTTTTCGGATAAGATATGCTCAAGCTCTAGTTGCGTTAGCACTCTGTCGTACTTGCCATATCCGAACATATCGGCCGGCTTGAGTTCCTCGGCCCCGGTTGCGAGGATAACTGTGCCAACTTTGAGCTTAACGTCCTTTCCTTCCCTTTCGACCGTCACGCTGAAGTTGCCAATGTATCCGGAGACATCTTTGACGTTGCTTGAAGTGAGGACCGTGACTCCTTCGTGGTTCATCACCTTCCTTGAGATCGAATCCAAGGCATCTCTTGCCAGCATGTGTGTGGGATACAACCTGTAGATCTCTTTGAGCATTCCACCAACCTTGCTTCGTTTCTCAACAAGATAGACCTTGAACCCCTGATTCGCTAGGCTGAGTGCCGCGGTCATGCCTGAAACGCCTGCGCCTATCACGAGCGCCGATGGGTCGACTTCTACCTCAATGTCTTTCTGAGGCTCAAGCAAAGTGGACTTTGCAATGGACATTCTGACTATGCGTTTCGCTTTCTCAGTAGCCTTTTCAGGCTCACGCATGTGAACCCAAGAGCAATGCTCGCGGATGTTTGCGAATTCGAAGAGGTATGGATTTAGTCCTGCGTCTTGACAAGCGGCTCGAAATAGGGGCTCATGAGTCCTTGGAGTGCAAGATGCGACAACCACGCGGCTGAGGTTGTGTTCCTTTATTGCCTTTTTTATCTTGCTTATTCCTTCAGCGGAACAAGTGTACATGTTCTCTTCGACGTAGGCGACGTTAGGCAGACCTTTTGCATATTTCAGGACCTCTGGAACTGTGACGACTCCTCCAATGTTGATTCCGCAGTCACAGAGAAAGACACCGACTCGGGGAGCCTCATCGGTGTTGGGTGAACTCACATGCGTTCACTCCCGAGCTGCGATAGCTATCGTTTCCGCGGCCCGTGCGGCAGCTCCACTGGCTTGCGAGACAGCTTCGGGGATATCTTTTGGAGATTGAGAATAACCACAAACAAAGATGCCATCGACCTGCGTGTCAATGGGCGCTAGCAAGGAATCGCGAACTTTGAAGAAGCCATACTCATCCGTTTCGATGCCCAGCGCCTCTGCCAGCGTCCTGTTCTTGGGAGACGGAATCAACGCTGGACAAAGGATGACCATATCGACTTCTATGAACTTGACCCGCTGGTCCAAAGTGTCCTCGTATTTGATCTTTAGGTTTCTGGTTGTGGGGTTTTCTCTTATCTCACTGGGGCGGCCCCTATGGTATTCTACGCCGTACTCGCTTCTTGCTCTGGTCACAAACTCATTGAAGCCTTTGCCGAACGCCTTGAGTTCATTGTAGAGTATGTGAACCTCAGCTTCTGGGTGGTGCTCCTTGATGAGTACAGCTTCTTTTGTCGCAAACATACAGCAGACGGCCGAGCAGTACGGGTTGCCCGATTTTGAGCTTCTGGACCCAACACATTGGATGAATGCTATTCGATGTGGCTCCTTGAGATCAGATGGCCTCTTCAAGTGGCCTCCGAGCGGACCAGATGCACATATCAGACGTTCAAACTCCAATGCGGTTATTACGTTATCATATGCGCCATACCCATACTCGCCTATGTTCGAAGGGTTGTATTCTTCAAATCCTGTGGCTACAATGATGGCGCCAACCTTGAGCTCGGTCTCCTCTGGCTTCTGTTCGGGAACAATAGCCTTGGGCTCACAGGCCTCAATGCATTTGCCGCATATTAGTGGTGACAGGCCTAGGCAGCTTCTTTCATCGACTGTGTAGACAGAGGGAACTGCTTGCGGAAAAGGCATATAGATAGCCTTTCTCGGTTCGAAGGCAGCGTTGAACTCGCTTGGCACTTGAACAGGGCAGGACTTTGCGCATTCTCCACACGCATTGCACTTCGTTTCATCAACATACTTGGGCTTCCTACATATTGTTGCTGTGAAGTCTCCAGCAGATCCCTTTACTTTCTTCAACTCCGAGTAGACGAACAGCTTGATGTTCGGGTGACGGAAGCATTCGACCATCTTCGGTGCGAGAATGCATATCGAACAATCCATCGTTGGGAAGGTCTTGTCGAGTTGGGCCATCCTACCTCCTATGCTTGGATTTTCCTCGACGAGATACACCTGAAGCCCGCGGTCTGCGAGGTCTAACGCCGCTTGAATTCCCGCAACTCCTCCCCCGACGACAAGAACAGATTTCTTCTCCAATATGGGTCCCCCTGAATTCAGTGAAC
>CAZFRJ010000111.1:0-2786 GCA_964521355.1 uncultured Candidatus Bathyarchaeia archaeon
CTCCCTTCCTCTCTTGGAGAGAATGTCCAGCCAAGGATTATCTTGGAGGAACGACGGAAGCGACTGCGGTCTCTGAGGTCCTGCTATTGCAGGGGTCTCCGGACGCCTTCCCTTCACCTCCAGCTGTTCAAGCTTCGCGGACTTGATCCTTGATAGCTCTGAGACCAATGCCTCGACAGTCTGTTCCAGGGCGGATATCCTACTCCTTAGCCGCTCCAGATCCGCACTCGGTCTTGCACCGACGGAATCATGCTCGAAGCAGCGGGCAGGCAACACCTCTTCGATCGCCTTTGAGTTGTACACGATCAATCCGAGGCCTTTTTCACGTAGGACCGCTGCGTCCAAGACGGCCGCCTGAACCTTGGGAAGAACCAAGTAGACCCTGTTCGCAACCGCCGTGTATGACAGCGCGCGGAGGGCGACTTGTAGCAGAGTGTTCCTCTCTTGGAGATCGTCTCGCCGGAAGACTTTCAGGTACGTCGTGGCCTTTCCATCCGTGACTGCGAGATCAGGCTTCTCTTCTGTGCCCGTCGATATCGTGTCCTCGGGAATCGGCCGCTGTCCTCTTGATGCGAAGAATTCTGTCAAACGTGCGACTATGTCTTCCTCAGCCACAGCTCATACCGGCGTCAGAAGTTCATCCATCCCTCAAACCTCTCCCAAGACCAAGAGAAATCCACTGGGACGGCGTAGCCGTAGACTATGCAACCCCTCCAGACCGAGTGCTGCGGATTCTGCGCCATAAGAACAGTAGTCTCAGCGATTCCCTTCTCTTCCAGCAGGAAACGTATCTTCGAGGCGGCATCGATGGCTGCGTCTGTCAGCTCGACCGGCGCCTTCCACGCAAAGTTACCTCCAGAAAGCAAGATCTGCTTATACAGGTACGGCTGGAGCTCAACGGGGCAACGTTCCACCGCCTCAACGATTGCGCCGCCAAAATCCAGCATCCCCCTGAAGAAAGTGTCACCGAACCTTACATCTCCCGGTTTCCTGAGGCCTCGCGAGAAGTAGCTTTGAAAGAGTTCGTGATCCGGGTCAAAAACGTATTCTCCTATGAGAAAGCGCATCCAAGAGTTCTCGGCAAGATCAACAGTTATTCTTGTCCCTGGAACCTGGTATTTTGCTCGAAACTTCTCAGGATCGTTCTTGGCCATCTGTATTGCTGCGTCAAGATCTGCAGGGATCAGGCCAATATTCTCCTTGACCCTTCGCACGAATGACTCCTCGTGCACCAACTCTCCGTAGCCACAGTCCTTCAAGATCTCAGCCGTCAAGGCGTTTCCGTCCCCTCCCCCTCGATTGATGGCTACTACCGCGTCCCTGATGGGATAACGTGAGATGGGGCAGGTCTGAGAGTTCCCATGACCAGATTCAATGACGATGCATGTCGGGATCTTGTGGGCTATCGCAACCGAGAAGGGCTGGGAGATAATAGTTGCTGCCCTTATCGATCCAAACTCCTTGCTCGTCTCTCGAAATATCTCGAACAGCTTTTCGTACATGTAGCGAGGCGCCACAGCAGAAAGGGACGCCACTAGGTAGAACCCTGCGAACTCAGACTCTGGTGGCCTGAACGCTTCCAGAGCGAATTGTGTAAGCTCCTTCACCACGGCCCAAGATCGCTCATCATCTTTTGCAACGATTCCATTGCGCATAGGGTAGACTAGTCGGGCCGACAGATCTCCTCGAGCTTCAAGATATAGTGGGACATCTTTTCCCACGATAAGCTCCTTTATCGGACCGCCCATCTGTTGAATGATCGAGGTCTTGTCAGTGAAGTATCCTCGGTTCTCGACGACCTCAGGGCGTTCGCCGCAAGTGATCGGGCCGAACTTGAAGTCGCTTGTGCCAAAGTCCATGCCAAACGTGTATCTCTGCTTGTAGCCCTCGCTCATTCATACAACCGTTAGAACCAAGGTCCCACACCGTATTTAAGCCGAAGAGATAGAAGAAAGTGAAAACCTGCATGCAGAATCAATCGATATGATGATGACTCATACTAATCTAAGAGCCCAGAGTCTGCAAGACGTTGTAGCCTTAAGGTCCATGGCGGAGGTTCAAGTGGGCCGGCTCCATCCGGCAAAGTGTCTCCACCCTAGATCTTGGATTTGTCTTCTCGGCATGTTCCTCAAATCCAAGACTATCTGAGGATCACTCGTCGCCATTCCTATCCTGTAGAGTTTGCCTCCCACTTTCTCGACTGCGTCCAATGCAGCGGTCCACTTGTCTTGACTGATAGCATATATCAGCTCGTACTCTTCCCCGCCTTCATACAGCGCAAGATCAACATAGTCCACCTTGTTGATCAGCCCGAACTGTCTGACTTCCTCGGTCATTGGCAAATTGTCCACGATGAATCCTACTCTACTCATCCTTCCGAGCCAGTGCAGCGACCTAGCTAAGCCATCGCTGCTATCAATCCCGGCAGAGGCTACACCTGCCTCAGCAACGGCGTTCGCTTCAGGAAAACGAAGCTTGGGCCTATATGCGGCCTCAAGAGCTCCGTCCCTTATCTGAGGCGTCGCTGTGGCTCCCTGAAGCAAGATCCTGTACGCCACGCTCGAAAGGCCAAAGGGACCGGTTGAAGCGATTATCTGGCCGGGCTTCACAGTGTTGCGTCGCAAAAGCTTCTGCCGATCAACCAAGCCGAAGACTGTTCCAGCAAGAAAGAAGTCATCTGACTCACCTGTGTCTCCACCCGTTACATGGATGCCGCATTCCCTTGCAGTCCGGTTCATCCCCTCCGATATCTCCGCTAGAATAGTGGCAGTGTAGTTTCGAGGAAT
>CAZFRJ010000112.1:0-2769 GCA_964521355.1 uncultured Candidatus Bathyarchaeia archaeon
CCAGTCCGTTAGAATACGTTGAGACAAGCACGGACCAGTCGCGTTCAGCAAGCGCTTCCACGATCGTTCTGCAGCGGGATACATGCCCTACTCCCATCCCGCAGGGAGACAAGTAGACCCTCATCCTGTCCCTCCGGTCGCTAAAGGTCTAGGCCTAATCTCTCCGCCTGGTCGGTCTTCCTGAAATATGATCGCCTGAAACCTCCATATCTTCGTCCCTTTGACAAGCCACGTGTCCGGAGACAGTCCGGCCTTGAGACAACATTGAGACAGGAACTCTTCCTCATCCCAGCCCCATTCAAGAGGAACCTGAGGCAACAACAATCCCCTGTATGCACCTCTCTCCACGATAAGCCCGTCCCTGCCCACCTTGATCTCCTTCGGGTAGGTCCGAGGATCAGAAACCTCAACGAGCTCCGGCGGAGTCAGGACGCTCACCTCCACCACGACTTCGCTTTCAAACTCCTCCAATGAAACAGGGCTGAACCTAGGATCATCTGCAGCAGACTCAACGGCGGAACGCATCGTCGCCTCAACGAGAGGGTAGTCGGGCATAGGAAAACCTATGCACCCCCTCAGCTCGTGGCCATTCCTAACGCTGTTCAATGTGACGAAGACGCCACACTTCTCATTCAGCTTGGTTGGGACATCCGACGGCGTTGGAGGCATCTTTCTAGATTTGAGAAAAGCGGTTATGGTATTCCTTGCGAGTTGAACAAGATACTTGCCTTCTTCGGTTGTGAGATCAAACAGTGCCGCTCACCTCTCTCTAGCTAGCTTCTCGGCCTTGGACAGATGCTCACCTATCTTCTTCCAGTGACTCCCCTGCCAGTATATCTTACCACAGTCCCTATTTGTGCACTCCCAGAACTCATTGAACACTTCATACGTGGAAACGGGGACCATCCCCTTCACCTGTTCCTTCTCGACTGGTCTGATGGTTGCGTTGCACGTGGGACATCGAGAAGTCGCTGCATCGATGTCTAGGTCGATCCTGAATCTCTTGGCTATTCGTGCGAGCCTCTCAGCCTCAGTTCTACCTTTGACCAGAAACGAGTCTGCCCCGTCAGCAACGGCCCTCCGATAAAGCTCGACATCGCTAGTTAGCAAGATCCTTGCCTCTGTAACAGCTCTCCTTATCAGCTCATTGTCCGTCAAATCTCTTGAATACACGACATCGTTCCCAATCAGCCTGAGCCATCTGGCAAGGCGGCCAACCATCCCGTCGGCGATAAACTTCAATTCATACTCACAACTCTTCGCTTCCCTTTGATTGGCGGAGAGGCAAGCACATGGACTTCAGTCTACAGTCCTTGGATAGATGATCGATCCCATTCCCGGTTCTCCTACAATTCTGCCCTCATCGTAAGCAAGCTTACCACCAACGAACGTCTTGACGACTTTCCCAGTCACTTTTCGGCCATCGAACGGAGAGTATTTCGCCTTCGAAAAGAACGTAGAGGAATCTATCTTGAATCTACGTTTCATATCAACAAGAATGATGTCGGCTGCTGCGCCCTCTCTCAGTTCGCCACGATTGATCCCGAAGATCCTAGCCGGTGATTCAGCGAGCGCCTCGACAACTCTCTTGAGGGATATCGTTCCTTTCGCGACTTCCGTGAGCAGCAGCGGCGCCGTCGTTTCAAGACCAGGTATTCCAGGAGGGATCTCCCACCAATTGGCCCGTGTCTTTTCCTCTATTGAGTGAGGCGCATGATCGCTCGCCACTACGTCTGCGATTCGCCTTCTCAAGGCCTCGAATAGCCTTCTCGCGGTTTCCCTCTTTCTCAAGGGGGGATCCATAATGCTGACTCCGCCTAGCTTGGAGGATGACTTCTCGCTCAGAAGCATGTGGTGAGGAGTGATTTCGCAGGTCACATGCCTTCCTTCACGTTTCGCCTTCTGAATCAGCCTGAGAGAAGCGAGTGAACTGACATGGCAGAAATGGATCCTTGCGCTTCGTTCCGCTGCGCACTCAAGCACTCTCGCGACCGCTGCATCCTCAGCCTCAGGAGGATGAGCCCTGTAGTACGATCCGAACGAGGCGTTCTCCTTGAGCTTGCTCTCAAGCTCACTCACCATTCCGCCTTCCTCCGCGTGAAAGATCACGATCTTTCCGATCGCAGCTGCCCTATCAATCAAAGACTTGAGCGAAACATCATCTGTTGGCAGGCTACTCCACTGCTTCACAAGGTTGATCTTGTATCCCATCGCCAAGCTTCTAGACTCCGTGACCGCGTCTAGACTTGATGGAACAATGTTGAAGCCCACATTGACAACTATCTTTCGCTTGGCGAGATCCATCTTCTCCCTGAGGCGTTCCGCGCTATCTGTCACTGGAGTCGTGTTCGGCATATCGATCAGAGTTGTGAAGCCACCTGCTGCTGCGGCGCAGGTCCCTGAGAAATAATCTTCCTTGTACGACTGCTGCAAATCCCTCAGATGCACGTGAACATCTATCAAGCCTGGAAGCGCAACCAGACCTCTTGCATCAACTGTTTCTGCACCTGTCAGAAGAGAGGCCTCTCTTCCGAGCTTGACGATCTTGCCGTCGGCAATCGATATGCCCCCCTCTATCAACCGGCCATTTTGGTATATCCTGACGCCCAAGATGTTGATGACATCAGACTTTGAGACTGACACTCTGAGGTGACCCGCCCGAGGAAACCTACCGCCTTACGATCACCAGCTCTCTTGCAGAGAAAGAACTCAGAACCGCCTAACCTCCTCTTCAAGGTCGGAGAGGCAGTCACTGCAAAGAAACTTTCC
>CAZFRJ010000113.1:0-2766 GCA_964521355.1 uncultured Candidatus Bathyarchaeia archaeon
GATGGATAATGACTTTGACACAGAAAGCGCCGTGAAGGAACTTATGGATCTTGCTTGCTATTCAGCAAGGGGCCAGCACCTCAAGAGGCACAGTCCTACAAGTCTTTCAGGAGCTTTGCGTTCACTGACGAAGCTGTCCGGCATCCTAGGCATATTGTAGATTGGACCGATGACATGCACTTGGACTGTTGATGTCAGTAGATCCACGCTTGAATGGGTCGCTCCACCAAGGACCTGACGAAAGTCCAAGCCTCCTCAAAGGAACCGAATTCACGCCACTCGCCCCCTTTGCTCGCCTTGTAAGCCCGCTCCTTCCTATCACGGATCCTATCACATATGTTGACGCGATACTTGCCTTGACGGATACCTACGAACAGGAAGCCCCCTCCAGTGAATCTTTGCACGTTTCCTACGATGCGCAATCCTTCATCTTCCTCTAAGTCTTGCATCCACCGTCTCAGAGATCGTATGTCGCGGATAGGGTCTTCGATTGTGGAATACATTCGATTGGTTCTCCGGAACGAGTCATGATCGAAGCACAGGTGCGGTCATGCAGTGAGGACCGCCTCCACCTCGCAGAAGCTCGGTTCCCTCGATCTCCAAGACCTCAACGCCATGGTTCCTCAGCTTCTTGGCGGCATCAGCAATCCACTTGTACATGACGCACTTACGTGGAGCAAGACATAGGACATTCGTTCCTCTCATGAACCGCTCATAAGCGTCCACTTCGATGACCTCGACTTGTTTCCCTCTCAGCCAAGCTAGTAGGTCAATCCTTCTAGGAGACCGTCCCCTCCGGAGCATTGTAGCCGGTTTTCTGAGAGAGTCGAGATGACCTAGAGCTAGATCCTTATCGATGATCATCAACGCACCGTCCAGATGCACGTTCCATGGAGAAAGCGGAACCATAACAACCTGAGTCAAGCTCTTTTCTAGGGCCCTGTTGGCAAACTGAATTGCTCCCTGCCGGTTCGACCTCCTTCCCACTCCGATCATCAGCGTTTCCTCATCGAGGTAGACGAAGTCTCCTCCCTCCAGCAACGCCGTGTCTCTGACTCTAAGTAGGCAAGGGATTCCAAGTTTCCGCACTGCCGACTCAGATATCTGAGGCTCCGGCTCTCTGACCTTCGCCGCCATCTTCATCCTGACGTATCCATCCTTCGTTATGGACATCGTGTCCCTCATGTACGTGAGATTCGGTTGATCTCGAATCTGAGCGAGGGCAGCCTCGTTCTCTCTCAGGAGATCCTCAACTAGGATTACTTCTACTCCCTCTGCTCTTAGAAGATCGACAAACGCCTCATGCTCTTCAATGAATCTTCTCTTGAATACAGGAGTCATGAATAGGTAGCGATCATAATTGCTCTCGTTGACGCGTTCAATCGATTCTCGCGGAGTATGCATTAGGACCTTTTTCAGCGGTCTGTATTCAGACTGAGCGCCATACACTTGAATTCCTCTGCTAACTAACTAATCAGTTGAGACGTCTGGCTTCTCTTAGGCATTCCTCCGTACCATCAGGTTGACGAGCGTCACTGCGGAGCTGCGAACACATGCACGATGTTTGTAGGTCAGGTTGCCCGAGTGACCTGCGGCCTCGCACAGTCGGAGGTCTTTCAGCCCGGCTGAGCTAGAGTTCTATTATCTCAACGTTCGCTCTTGGAACCACAGCTTTTCTCCCGTCTTCCAACTGCACCTCTAGGATCCTGACCGCTGACTCAGACTCGACATCCTGGAGTTCGACAGGCAAGGACAGGATTGTTCCTATCGCGCCGAAGAAGGGCTCAGCGATGACTCTTACCATCATGCCTGGCTGCATTCCTTTGCTGAAGACTGCACGATCATCCCTTGATTCACCAGCAGAAGTCTTATCTCTCGGAACGATGATCTCGGGCCTGATCACGCCTGCCCGGATCTGAGTGGCCCCGTTCAAGGCAGCCTCCATTCCTTCACATGACTTCAGGAGTTCAAACGTCTTGCCTGACATGCGCATCTTCCCAAACCCCTCAGTGATTATCAGAGTCACCGTGGATTCTTCATGTCCAGTGATCGCAACTCCAATCTCGTATCCTAGGAGATCTCTGAGGTCTTTGTCCTCGACTCCTCCTGAGACTATGCCTTTGACCCCCATGTCGACCGCTTTCTTCAGGGTGTCTCCTGTGACCATTGCTCCTCCAATCAGAATCTTGCCCTTGTCGCTCGAATCCAACATATCTGCAGTCAGAGAGTCTTCAGGCGATTTGACAGCCATTCTGACTTGTCCGTGCGTTTCTCCGCCTATGCCGAATATGCCCTGTATGAAGGAAGCTGTTGTCTCTACGACCACACCTTCCTTCTGAATGACATCGACTATCCTTCCCGGAATGTATGCCTTCACCTCGACGGGGACCGGATCTTCCCGAATCGTCACCTGGCCTGTGATGTCAGACACATGCTCTATTGTTCCTTCTACAGGAGATTCAACGAAGGCCTTGGACAAGCCAAAGAATGAGATTCTCTTGGCGATAACTTCGCCTTTGCCAACCCGATCCTCCACCTTCTTCAACATGTATTGCCCTAGCTCTTCAACATCGTCGGCCTCTATGCCTAGGATCTGAGAAGCTCTTATTGTCTCAACATCTCCCGGAACCTTGGTCCTCGCGACAGTTGTCTCGAAACTCACTTCATCTCCTTTCGAGACAAGCACTTCTCCAGGGATTGGAAGTCTGCGTGTCTTTTGGAGGACGATCTCCCGCTTCACCTTGAGTCCTGGCGTATAGGCCAATG
>CAZFRJ010000114.1:0-2725 GCA_964521355.1 uncultured Candidatus Bathyarchaeia archaeon
ATGGCAATAGCGTGACTGACCTATGCTCTCATATACTTGCGCCTGAGCATCCTTGAACGCCAGTTAGATCAAAATGGCTCAGGATGAATCGTTACAGTGCATTCGCCGATAGATTGCTTGATTTGTCGTTCTATCACGCTGACTTCTCTGTGAACTTTGTCCATAGGATCCGTTCCTGTGAACGAGCATGTGACGTCAACATGCTTGTTTCTCTCGCTCAAATACACTCTTACAGAAGAAACCTTTCTGATGTTTGGATTCAATGCTAGGATCTGTCTTATCTTCTTGAGATCCGTTTCTTCACGAACCATCTGGCCCCTCTTCCCGTCCGGATAGCTCTCTAGGTGCACCGTGGTATCCTTGATGTTCGGGAATGAACGCTCTATGCCTTTCTCGATTCTCTGTGATATTTCATGCGCTTCAGACAATGTCAAGGATGGATCTGTCTCTATGTGCAGCGTGAGAAATGTACCTTGGTCCGTAGTTGTGGAGATTATTTTGTGAACTCCCTTCACTCTCTCATTTGCTGAAACGATTCTATCGATCTTCTGTTCAAGTGGCAACTCTTCCTTGACGGGTTCGCAGTGAATGGTGACCACCGCCCTTCCGATAGATTTCCTGATCTTCTCCTCCACAAGTGACGCGATACCATGAGCCTCTTCTACGTCAATCGAGGATGAGAGTAGTATGGTTGCGTCAATATAGTGCTTGGACCCAGCCTTGCGCATCCTCAGGCCTTTGAATCCCTTCACACCGTCAATGCCATCGAGTACAGACTGCACCACCTGGTATTCGCTTGCAGAGGAGATGTCGCTTAACTCTAGCGATGTTCTGTAGACCAGCCTCACGCTCAAGAAGCCTAGAAAAGCACTCAGAGCCAGAGACGACAGTGCGTCACCAACCGCATACCCGAGGGACGAAGCAGTAACTCCAATGAGAGCGGTCATCGTGGAGGAGAAGTCGGCCAGGGCATGGAAGAAGTCTGCCTTTACAGACGGTGAGTGCTCCCCTGCTCCACTCAAGATCTTCATTCTGAAGACGTCTATGCACATAGTGTAGATTACGGCTAGCAAGGCGACGGGAGTCATCTCCTTTGCTATTGTTGCACCTTCAAGGAGACGCGTTATGGAATAGTAAAACAGCAGTCCTGCAACTCCCAACAGCATCATGCCGCCAAACTGGCCTCCTAGCGTCTCAATCTTCTCATGTCCGTAGGTGTGATTCGCGTCTGGAGGCTTCATTGACAGTCCAGTCGCGTAGAGAAGCCAAAACGTTGTAATGGCGTCAAATGAAGCGTGAGCCGCATCGCTTATCAAGGCCATGCTTTTTGCAAGGAATCCGCCAAGGAACTCAACAAACACCACTGACAAGATTGCGTAAAGAGACCATCTTAGCACCCTGAGTCTGTTGTCTTGGCTCATGCGTTCGTGTACCTTTCACTAGGACACGGAAGAAATGGGAGATTTAAGGATAGTACGGATCTCGGGAGGACATAAGGCACTGAAATGCCTAGGTTCTTCATGCTGCAGATCCACAGATCTTTTCAGCTACCTTGGAACTAGTGATGCAATCAGTGATTTCCGGTGATAGAGCCAACCTTTGCCGATATCCTGAACGCCCGACGCACCGTATCCAAGTACCTCAGGCCAACACCTTTCTTCAAGTCAACTCCACTGTCGAAACGACTAGGTTTCGACGCATTCGTCAAATGCGAGAATCTACAGCCGATTGGAGCCTTCAAAGTGAGAGGGGGCATCAACCTCATCTCTGGGCTCTCGGCCGATGAGAAAAAACGTGGGGTGATTACTGCATCGACAGGCAACCACGGATTGTCCATAGCCTACGCCTCGGCTCTATTTGGGGTAGAAGCAACAATAGGCGCGCCTATTGGCTCCAATCCTTACAAGATACAGGCCATCAAAGATCTCGGCGCACGCGTCGAACTTCACGGCAAAGACTTTGACGAGGCAAGGCTCTGGGTTGAGAGTCAGGCTCGCGAAAGGGGGTGTAGGTATATCCACTCCGCTAACGAGCCTCTGCTGATTGCCGGTGTCGGAACATTGTACCTTGAAATGTTGGAGGAGCTTCCGGATGCCGACGTAATTTTCGTTCCAGTTGGAGGTGGTAGCGGTGCCTCTGCAGCATGCATTGTGGCGAAGGCCATCAACCCTTCGATCAGGGTGATAGGGGTTCAGTCCGAAGGAGCCCCTGCAGTCTATGAGTCATGGAAAAGCGGACGGAGGGTCGAGACGGAGAAGGTCGAAACGTTCGCTGATGGCTTGGCGACTCGGGTGCCCTTCGAGCTGACAATGAGGATCATGCGCAGGCTAATCGACGAGATCTTACTTGTCAGTGAAGAGGATCTTAGACACGCCATCCTTCTCCTTTTGGAAACGACTCATCAAGTGGCAGAAGGTGCCGGAGCCGCCTCCACCGCCGGCGCAGTAAAGATGCGCCAAGACCTGAAAGGAAGAAAGGTTGCCCTTGTGATATCCGGCGGGAATTTGACAATGGAAATGTTGCGTGAAATAGTTCGGGCCGACAGGAACTCATGCGGATCAGCCTGATGACGGGGGTTGTTGCTTCGACTGACCTCTAGCTAAGTAACATTTATATATATCACTGATATATACTTCATTGATTCATATGAGGCGAGCTGGTCTACACCACTGGCGCGGGTACCCTGAAAGGCGATGGATCCAGTTTCTGATTCTGAGAATATTGT
>CAZFRJ010000115.1:0-2704 GCA_964521355.1 uncultured Candidatus Bathyarchaeia archaeon
GCGGTACTAACATATGTTTGAAGACTACAAGAGTTGGAGAGAAGAGAGATGCTTTCGAAAATCCCAATTAGCCTTGAGAAAGTGAAAGATGAAGACTTGAATAAGGAAATACTGAGAGCGGGGATAATAGCGGAGTTGGATGCCATCAACCTCTACGAGCAGATGGCCGCTACGACCAAAGATCAAAACATAAGGAAGGTGCTCTTGGAAGTCGCTAGGGAAGAAAAGACACATGTAGGAGAATTCCAAGCCCTCCTACTAAGAGAGGATGAACAACAGAAGAGAGAGCTGGAGAAAGGCGAAGAAGAAGCCGCAGAGCTAACACAGTAGTGGAAAGTTGACCTTAAGAAGCAATCGGGCCGGAATCGGTCACTGCGGGATACAAGGACATCCTGCAAACTTGTTACGTGACATGTACTTCGGTTGGAGTTGAATACAGCAGTGCCGTATTTCACGACCCGGGATTTGGCCGCCGTGGCCATCTGCGCTGCACTGTGGGGAGTTCTGAATGCGCTGATATCTCCGATCTTCTGGCAGTTGACGCGTATGCCTTTCCTCTGTGACCTGCTGGCATTCATATCATTGACACTGGTTGTTTGGTGGACTAGGAAGTTTGGTGCAATTACGTTAACAGGACTGGTGGTCGCAGTCATGACGCTCATACTGAGACCGGGTTCCTTTCACATGCTGGGCTTCATAGCAGCAAGCCTGCTGTTTGACGTAGCGACAAAAGGTATTGGCTACCGCAATTGTCTAGACAGAATGGCCACAGGTACAGTGTGCATCATTCTCCTATCTACGCTTTCTGCCGGGCTCGCAGGCGTCATAATTGGAAGCTTCTTCATGGATTTCACAACCCTACCTGCGATCCTCACGTTTGCAGGCCTCCACGCAATTGGAGGCTTGATTGGAGGAGCAATCGGATTCACCGTCGTCAGAGCACTAGCTGCAAGAAAGATTCAACCGACAATCCACGTCCAGCCCTGAACGCCTTCTAAGATGGAGATAAGTAGCGTGACTGGCTATGATTCTTCTGATCAGGATCTGGCCCCGATCTTGCGTAGGGCGGTGGATTTTCACGGACATTTCGGTCCATTCCTCGTAGTGGGAGTGAGAGCGGGCATCATAGCTCTCCGAGAGCTTCAAACAAGCAAGGAGAACAAGAGCTTGCAGGCCGTTGCATCACTAGTCTACTCAGTTCCATACTCCTGCATCCTAGACGGAATTCAGCTGTCAACCGGATGCACAATCGGAAACAAACGCCTAAGATTCGAAGAATCTCCAACCTTCTCTGTCACGCTTGAGGACCCAAGAAACGGAAAGGTGACCGTCTCAATACCATCAAAAGCCGTCGACGAACTAAAGCGAAAGCTGGCGAAAGACTTGCCAACCAAAGACTTGGAAAGACTTGCACACGAAGTAGCCTCTATGGTTGAGGAAGAACTGTTCCTTATCGATAGACAGCACATGTAAGAAAACGCAACGATAGCAAGACGCACGCTGAAGACTGACACTTATAGTGATTGCCTCCATTGTGTGGCAGTGTCACGCGACGCTGTACGGCTCAGACCAGCTACAATCTGTTCAGTACTAGTCGCTTTGACTGCACGTATCGATGTCGCTGCGACTGAAAGGTACGCTGTTTCCTCTCAATATGTGCGCTCTTGCCTTCTTGTATTTGGGCACACACTTTGCAGGTGCATTCAAACGCTTTGCTAGGGCCCACTGTAGAAGAGGCTGCATGGCTCTCCGAAGCCGTTTCCCTTCATCTGTGAGAGAGTACTGGACTCTTGGAGGTATCTCTGCGAACGACTCCTTTCGCACGAGCTTCTCCTCGCAGAGTATTGTGAGGGTATCTGCCAGAGACTTCGGGCTTATGCCGTCAAGCTCCTTCATCAACCCGCCATACCTCAGAACTTGATGGTTCCCCAACGCGTTGATCACGAGAAGAGACCACCTCTTGCTTATCACGCCGATCGCGCCTTCGGCGAAGCAGAGGCAGTTGCAACGGCTTTCCTTCACCATAGTAACTATCCCACTATAAACTTGATAGTTTAAATCATATAAAACATGTAGCTAAGGGTGGTGTTTGGATATGTGCAGAGGCAAATGTGCTCATCCTGAGAAGCTGAAGGGGAAACCAAGCGAATGCTCTCCAGATCAGATACGGGAATGCCATCCAGATGCCGAAGGGCATCCGTGCGAGGATGAATCGAAGTAACCCAAGCGTTGCCCGTCTGAAATGAGCCGAACAGTAATTGGAGCCTCAGGTCTGGCCGAAGGTTAGAGGCCTTATTAGAAAAAGCTATGTGGGTACTACAACGGCGGGAGGCTGCTGGGGTAGAAATATGAAACGAGTACTGTTCGTCTGTACCGAGAACGCCGGAAGGAGCCAAATGGCTGAGGCCTTCGCGAACCGCTACGGAAAAGGAAAGATAGTTGCATCTAGTGCTGGGGTGAGGCTGGCTGAAAACGTTAATCCCGTCGTGGTTGAGGTTATGAAAGAGAAGAACATCGATATTTCTGCTGGTAGACCCAAGCTACTGACGACGGCTATGGTGAAGGAGGCCGACAATGTGGTAACTATGGGATGCAGCGTCGAGAAGTTCTGCCCAGCTCCATTGGTCAAGAATGTGATAGACTGGAACTTAGAAGACCCAAAAGGGAAACCGATAGAGAAGGTCCGAGAGATAAGAGACGAAGT
>CAZFRJ010000116.1:0-2646 GCA_964521355.1 uncultured Candidatus Bathyarchaeia archaeon
TCGCCGTTATTCTGAACCGGGTGCCCGATGTGCACTCAGATAGATTCTTGGAGTAGGAAGGTGCTTCTGGGAGATTCCGGTTTATTTCGCAGACCTCCTTGATCACGTCAAGAGGGACCCACTCGCTCCCATTGACCCACTTCTCTATCAGCTCGGAGCTACCGCCCGTGCGGCGAACAAGTTCGTCCAATCCCACCTCCGCCATGGCCAGCCTCAGAGTCTCAACTACCCTACTAGACGGCTCGATCAGTACCTTTGATGCTTCCTTCCTAGTCAGAAGGCCTCACGACCACATCGAGCTCTCGGCAACTATGCACGTTCTTTCCTCTTTCTTTGAAGCACTCTCACCCTGATCGCGTCCTGACGCTCCGTCTCCTCTAGGATCAACTCGATATACCGTATGGCCATGTCGAGCTGCGGTAGAACCTTGTACTGAAGCCTATTGATCTGCCGCCTCTTGACAGACATGACATCTAGGATCTCGTTGAGCGACGCTTGCACTTCCGCTAGCTTGACAATATGGATCAGCGCTTCCTTGATCTTCAAAGTAGACTCATCTAGCTTCGCGGGGGCGTCTAGGAGGTTGTACCGAGGCTCACCGCTTCCATCCCCTGCCTCGACGAACCTGAAAGTGGGAAGCTGGATTCCAAGGACGCCGCTTCTCGACCCTATCTGAATATCGAATTCGATTGGTTTCGCTCCCAATGATATTTCCTCAATCTTCCTCGATCCCACAATCATCTCAGCCTCAACGAACAACTCGTAACCTTCTCTCAACGCTTCCCGGATTTGGCCACGGATCGGCGGTATACCCTGCGCAAGTTCGAAAAGGGCGCCTGTCAACGCATCCAAGTCCTTCTTAAGTATGTCCACGATCCCTTCGGCCAGCGCCTTCCGACGTCTTAGCCTTACAAGCTCTATCCGTGTCGGATGTATGCCTGCAAGCTCGACTGACAAGGCTACCCTTCCGCGAGCTACTTTCTGTACTTTGGATGGAACTGCTTTATGATATCAGGATCAATCCGCGCATACTCCGACTCAGGAAGTATCGATAGAAGCCCCCAGCCTGTGTCGAGCGTCTTCTCTATGTCTCGATTTTCGTCTACGCCTTGGCCTATGAACTCCTTCTCAAACCCATCCGCGAACTTGAGGTAGAGCTTGTCGACACTTGTGAGAGCTGCCTCTCCTGAAACGAGTGCTGTCTCCCGGAGAACCTTTCCTTGGGCATACGCATAATAGAGCTGATCAGACAACTGCTTGTGGTCTTGTCTGGTCTTTCCTGGACCTATTCCCTTGTCCATTAGCCGAGAGAGGGAGGGCAGAGGATTTATGGGTGGATACATACCCATTTTGAACATTCCCCTGTCGAGGATTATCTGTCCCTCCGTGATGTAGCCTGTCAAGTCAGGAATTGGGTGAGTTATGTCGTCGTCGGGCATCGTCAAGATGGGCATCTGAGTCACGGATCCCTTCTTTCCATGAATCCTTCCAGCCCTCTCATAGATGGATGCAAGGTCTGTATACATATATCCCGGATAGCCGCGTCTGCCCGGGATCTCCACTCTCGCAGCGGAGATCTCACGCAAAGCTTCACAGTAATTCGTCATGTCGATGAGGATCACAAGAACATTCATGTCACGCTCAAAGGCCAAGTACTCAGCCGTTGTCAGAGCCACTCTTGGAGTCAAGATCCTCTCGATGGCTGGATCCTCAGCCAAATTGACGAACATGACCACACGGCCCAAAACCCCCATTCTTGCATAGTCTTCTTCGAAGAACCTGGCCTCCTCTGAAGTTATGCCCATAGCCGCGAAGACTATTGTGAAGGCTTCTTCCTCACCTCTGACTCTTGCCTGCCTCACGATCTGAGAAGCCACAAGCTTATGCGGCATGCCCGTCCCAGAGAAGAGGGGAAGTTTCTGCCCTCGCACTAGAGTGTTCATTCCGTCGATGACTGAAAGCCCAGTCTGAATGAAGTCTACCGGGTGTGCCCTTGAATATGGATTGATTGGCATGCCGTGAATATCCCAGTAATCTTCAGGGACTATGGGTGGACCGCCGTCTATGGGTTTCCCGCTACCACTGAACATCCGCCCAAGAACGTCGGTGGAAACTGGTATCTTGATGCTTTCTCCGGTAAAACGGGTTGCTGTAGTTCGAACGTCAAGGTCAGAGGTCCCTTCAAAGACTTGGACGACTGTCACTCTCTCACTGACATCGATTACCTGTCCGGTCCTCTCCCTGCCGCTGGGACTAGTCACCTCAACGAGTTCTCCATAACCGACTCCGCCTGTAGATTCGACGAATACCAACGGGCCTGAAATCTCTCTGGTGGTGAGGAATAGTCTTCCAGTCTTTGATAGAACGCTCATGTCTGCTTCTCCTGCCTTACCTTCTGAACAATCTGAGTGAATTGCTCATCCATCTTGCTTTCAATCTTCACAGCTGCATCGTTGAATTCTTCAGGGCGGACGATCTTCATTCGAATCAAGTCCTCCCTCACGCCGAGCGAAAGCACGTCAGTCAGTGATACTCCAAGATCTACGGCCATCTTGGCTTTCTCGTAGAACCTCAAGATTAGACGAAGCATATCATACGTCTTCTTCAAAGGACAATACATGTCAATAGGGTGCAAAGCGCTTTGTA
>CAZFRJ010000117.1:0-2617 GCA_964521355.1 uncultured Candidatus Bathyarchaeia archaeon
ATACTCCCACGAAGGGGGCGAAAATATGTGGATCCACCGCACCGAATCTATAGTTAACGAACATTCAGACATAAGTAGTTTGCTGTTAGGGAGCTCTCAGAGCGAAGAGGAGCTTCTGCCGGATTTTTTGGTGAAACTCAGTAACAGCTCCATGAAAACCATCAGAGGCAACAGATTCAAGCCGAGAGAGGTCTCACTCTTCGACCTGAGTCTAGAAGACGAGACGCATCAAGATCTTCCACTGATACTTGGCGACGAACTCGTTCGGTGCAAGCCAATCAAGATTGAACCCACCGAAGACAAGGCCCCTGTCGTAGCGGTCGACGTATCAAGCATGAAGATTGGAGACACCGACGACGGAATGCTCTCAGCTCTAAGAACCGTAATCGTCTGGAAGATCAATGGAGAATACGTGTACCTTCGATGCGGCCCAATAATGTTTCACATAACAGACTACGAACACAAGCAAATGTCAAAGCATCTTGGCTTCAAAGAATCGCTTCCGCCCAGCATATTCTCCTCCGTCACCATGCGAATCTTGGGCAGGCTGAGAAACACCCTTGAACGATGGACTCAGCGACTTGTCTGCAAATCATCTAAAGATGCCCTCATACTGTTCGACGGATCCCTGACAGCGGGCACGCCGGATAACCCTGCCAAACACGTTGAGAGCATCCTTGACTCCGCCAGAGAGAACGGCAGTGTCGTACTTGCGTTCTCCAAAGCCACGAAGCTTGCCATCGCAGGTCAGAGGGTGACAGATATGCTGGGGCAGATGCCGGCGCCATGCCTTCTAGACATCGACCATCAAATAGGCGCCCAGTTCCCACCGAACCCCGTAAAGCTACTGGGCAGAGTCTACGTTGCCAAACTCTCCTTCGGAGGCTTCACTTTCAGGCTGGACATAGACCGTCAGATACCAATCGACGGAGCCATCGACGCCGTATCAAAACTCTCCGGATGCGACCTCATCGAGCAAGGATACCCTGAAACCCTCAGGCTAGCCCACATACTCTCCACCTTCACAGCTAACGAAGTCATAGGAATTCAAAGGTTCATCGCGAGAAATCATGGCTTGAGAATCACATCGCAACTCAGCCTACGGAAATCGCTCTTCGGACCGTTTGGAACAGGGAGGGAAAGCGCCTAGGTGAGGCTCTACAAGAAAGAAGGCGACGTAGTACAGCTCATCTGTTTTCCAGACGAGCTGGTCGAGAAGGGAGACTACCTAGTAATCGAAGACCAGAAAGCCAAGGAAGGGCTGATAGTTCAAGTCATAGATACTCAGTTCGCCAACATCCCAGGAATACTTGAAGACATACTCCGCGACGTGATGACAGAGGAAAACATTCACGGGGAAGACTATGATCCCTTCCACGTCTCCTCTCAGATCACAGTCCTGAAAGACACAAGACTCGTCATATGCAAGATAAGAGGCGCGATAAACGGGGGCCATGTGTCCCCTAGCGTTTCGCATCTCCCCTCACGCATATCATCTAAGATCACTCGATTCCCTATCGAAACCGTCGTGGCAAACCGATTCAAGTCCAGACCGATCCAACTTGGAACCACAAAATCGCAAGCTGAACTTACACTAGACGCAAAGACCCTTGACGGAAGACTCAACATAATCACAGGAAAGAAGGGAACAGGCAAATCCCATCTCTCCAAGCTTCTGGTGCTAAGCTTGATCGATAGCAGAGCACCCTGCATAGTCCTCGACGTCAACGGAGAATACATCAACCTCTCAAAGACCAAACCAAACTCGCCAAAGCCACAAAGACGAGTAATAGTCCTCACGCCCGGAGCAAACATGAAGCTGACCCTGCCACAAGTCGGACTCCGCACAGTGCTCGGCGTTCTTCTATTCGCACTAGATCTACCGGGCAACTCGGCCAGAGTCTTCTCAGGAATATGGCGTCAACTGCAGGAGCGAAATGAACTGACTTTAAGCAGTCTTGGTGCAGCGATACAACGGTGGGACTGTCACGAAAGCGTGAGAGACGCAATGATCTCACGATACAACACCATGGTCGAATCCGGAATATTCACCGACGATCAGTCCGAAGCTTCCGACTTGGAAAGGATAGCCGGCCAACTCAGCGAAGGAGGAGCACTCATCATAAACATGAAGAACCAGTTCTCCACGATAAGGCGCATGACCGTTGAGATTCTCCTCAGCAAGCTGACTGATCTATTGACATCGTGGAAACTAAGAGCAATCTTCCTTTTCGCTGAAGAAGCCCACCTCTACCTGAGAGAGACATATTGGGAAGACATAATCACAAGGATGCGGCACCTCGGCATATTCACAACTTTCATCACGAACCAACCTGACACAATAAGAGAGAGCATCTACCGGCAAGCAGACAACATCTTCCTATTCAACTTCGTAAACGAGAACGATCTGGAAACGGTTTCCAAAGTTGCAAGAATAGATGGGGAAAGCGTGAAACTGATAGCGAGAGATCTGCCACCGCATCACTGTCTCATCATAGGAGAAGCCGTGAACAACTTCCCAATAGTCGTCAATGTGCGTTCTATAGACGCAGAAACCATGGGTGAAACAAGGTTCTTCTTCAGAGACTGAAGCTCAACGTGAAATGTCTTAAGCTCC
>CAZFRJ010000118.1:0-2616 GCA_964521355.1 uncultured Candidatus Bathyarchaeia archaeon
TAAAAAACTGAAGTTTTGTCCAGTCTTGCCGGGTAGGCCTCATTCGCCCTATCCTGCAGATATTCTCTCTAGCCGTCCTTTCATAATTGGCCTGCAGCGGCTCAAGACCAGGACTCACTTGACTAACAAGTGTCTAGCCGTCAGAAAGATTGACTCAGTGCGGACCTGATCATCGTAAAGGATTCGCCTCGTCTAACATTCGAGGGCTTTGAGACTGGGCTCTTGCATTCATCGATGTCTCTGTCCCTGAGGATTGCTTTCCCGGTCTTCTGCTAAGGATTAAAAGGGTCCCGGAACAAGTATTCGCACCCTTCAGAGGAGTTTGGGTTGACGGACTCTGAAAGTCTGAAAACGGAAGTTGTTGCGGAAATCGACTCCATTAGCAAGAGACTCATTGAGATCAGCGACCGGATACATGCGAATCCCGAGGTTGGGCATAAGGAGCATGCGACCTCGAAACTGCTTTCGGACGAATTGGAGAGAGCAGGTTTTCGGGTTGAGAAGCAGATCTGTGGACTTGCAACAGCCTTCAAGGGAACCGTAAACGGGAAGCCAGGTGGTCCAACGGTTGCCCTTCTCGCTGAGATGGATGCATTGCCGGGGATTGGCCATGGATGTGGCCACAACATCATCGGCACGGCGACCTTGGGCGCCGCGTTGGCTCTCAAGAAGATAATGCCGAAGGTAAACGGGAGTTTGATCGTCCTTGGAACGCCCGCTGAGGAGGCGGCCGTTGACGATGCTGGTGGGAAGGTGATAGTGATCGACGAGATCGCGAAGGCCGATGTGGCTATGATGGTCCACCCGTCAAGCAGGACCTTGGTTGATGCAACTTCCATTGCCAGAGAAGCTTTGGAGTTTGAGTTCTTCGGCAAGGCTGCTCACGCGGGAGGATCGCCTCATGAAGGGATCAATGCGCTCAACGCCGTCATCCACATGTTTACCATGATTGATGCGTTGAGGCAGCACGTGAAGCCTGATGTGAGGATTCATGGAATAATAACGGACGGTGGAAAGGCGCCCAACATAGTTCCTGAACATGCCGCATCAAGGATGTATGTGCGAGCCAAGGAGAAGGGGTACCTGAGGGAAGTCGTCGAGAAGGTGAAGAAATGTGCTGAAGGGGCGGCAATGTCGACAGGAGCCACGATGAAGGTGAGGAACTATGCCAATACGTACGAGAACATCGTGACGAACCGTACACTAGCTGAAGCGATGAGGAGTAATTGGGAGAGAATAGGCGTGAAGGTGCAGGAACCAGAGAAAGAGGGAAGCGGCTCGACGGACATGGGAAACGTCAGCCAGGTCGTGCCTTCGATTCATCCGTATATCGCTATTGGTCCGGAGAAGATGGCTGGACATTCGACCGAGTTTGTTAAGGCTGCTGCCTCAGAAGAGGGGCATCGAGCCCTGATCAACGCTGCCAAAGGACTCGCCATGACGAGTATAGATGTGCTTACAAATCCTGAACTGTTGGCAAAGATAAGGCAGGAGTTCAAAGAGTTCAGGCAAAAAGGGAAGAAATAGAAGAATCCTGTAAATTGTGGCAGAAATCAGACGACTTCGCTCCACATTTTCGACGCAGGTGCCGTCGTTGGACAACGGCTCCCCCCCTCCCCTAGAAATTCAAACCTGAGCGATTATTGCTTAGTCTTGTCTCTGAGTTCTCACCAGTCTGGAGTTTCTTTATCATAGCCTCTGCTTCTTTGACTGGGTCCATGGGCGTATATCTTCGCAGGGCCAAGTCTACGAACTGTGAGAATGTTAACCCCGCCTGTCTGCAAAGTCTTGAGAGAAGCAAGAAGCGCACGGCGGAAATCCTGACATAGATCCTTCTCCGTCTGATGGGCCTAATCTCTCTAGGTTTCTCTAGCAGCTTGTTGATCGCCTTTGATATCGCCTGATTTGTCGTCTGCCCGAACGATCTCGCGTCCTCCAGCTTCGTGTACGCCTCATCCGTAAGGTAGAGACAGATCTTCCTTCGACCTTTAAGCATTGACCGGGTTATCTCTTCCGAGTCGCTGTGCAATTCTACACCTACCGTATCAATGTTTCCTCAGCCGTCGAATGCACTTACGTAACTTGATGGTTTGAGTTGACTTCAGCTTTATGTCTAACCTAGTCGGACTAGAGGCGAGGGACCAGACTGCAATCTTCTCAGGAAGGAAATGTGTCTGCGCCTATTCGAGAACTACTCAAGCAAGATAATGGCTCCAGTCCCAAGAACGATGAGAAGACTGCTGAAAACCCTTATCTTGGGGAGGGCTTTCATGTTGGTCTGGTTCTCCGGGGCGATGGTCCAGCATGGTCTAAGATACTTGGCTCGGGACCGCTGTGAGCGAGAGCCCAAGTGATCGTGGGTTCAAATCCCACTCGCCCCACTATCAAGAATCGTTGGCTCACTTCTTTTTCTGCTCTCCAACATTAACACTGAGTCCCGGTCATACCCCTGGGGCAGTGTCAAACTTCCTCGTACTAGCGATCTTACGTCGCTAGAGCCAGAGTTCGTATCGTTCGCTTGGCGCAGGTTTGTAGCTTGACAGAACGAAGTGAGGCCTCTGCCCCTCTAGGAGGCGACGCACGATACATGTGTTGAGTCTTGGCACATCGTTTCGA
>CAZFRJ010000119.1:0-2605 GCA_964521355.1 uncultured Candidatus Bathyarchaeia archaeon
ACAGATGTATGGATTTTGCCTGCGTCTTTGAGCATGTGAAGGCAGTCGTTAAAGACAACCTTGGGTTAAGTCGTGCTGGCCTCATGCTCGGCTTGACCGATCTGCCCAGACAGGTCGGAGGTTTTCATGGTGTAGGCGGAAATCTCATCGTAATGAATCGGAAGCTCTTGGACATGGTCGTTCGCTCGGCTGAGAACCGACGCCAGATCAACGCATACGTCTTCTATATTCTACTCCACGAATATCTTCATGCGTTGGGATTCCTGAGCGAGGCACATGTCAGGCAGTTATCAGTCGAGCTTTGCGAGAAAACCCTTGGAGTAGATCACCCTGCCACACACATGGCGAAGTATGGAGTTGGAGCAATACTCAGAGGCATAGAGACTCTTGAGCATTTCGATCCTGAGGAAGAATTCGGGATCACACGAGATTTCGAGATCGTCAGTGACTTCGATCGCGAGACTTCGAAATGGTTTGTTTAGGCACAACTCTTGGAAAGAGATGTGCCAGACGCGATCTATGAAATGTAGTAGGCTACGTATATCGAGATCACGATCGGCAGGGTGGCGAAATACCAAGTAGGCCAGAGGACGCCTAGCAAGTTCACTACCCCCATGATTGAAGCCTCTTCTCTTCTAATCCAGACGCCTCCAAGTGGATCTGTTGGCAAAGGAAAGGTGGATCTGAACGCATAGTAAAGAGTATCATAGAGTGTCAGAGCCCACAGAAAGTTTGCGCACGCTAGGACCAGTGTTCTGTTCTTTTCGGACCAGTCAAAGCGACGCAGCATCAAGTCATCGAGGAGTGGAGAGAAAGCAACTACAGCGAGAGCAGGAGCTAACGGAAACAGGACATAGGGCGGCATCCTCAGAAAGCCAACTTGATACATTTCTCTATATGGAATACCATCTAGTGCGACGTAATAGTACTCTAGGTACGAGAAGAAGAACGCTAAAGCCGAGCAAAGAATCAAATTTCTAGGAAACTCCTTCTTCCTCATCAATCAACACCGAAAGCTCTCTTAGCGAATCGAAAAGCCATGCAGGATGTAACTCCGAGAAGACTCAAGCCCCATAGGGCAGAAAGCGATTGCAGGGAAGGTGGCTCCTTGAAGCCGATCAAGACCGTGTTTGAGGCGTCAGGCAGCTCAGGAAGAATGACAAAGTCTGCCTTGAACACGGGCCAATCCTTTCCATTCACCTTGACCCAACTGATTTTTTCCTGACTGTTCACCGAGAGAGTAAGCCCTCTCACGGTGCAGCTTCCCAGTGTAACCGTGATCTCAGAGTCATATGTGACACTGAATCTCCTGTAGGCCTTTGCTCTTTCGAGGGCAAATCTCCCGATCTCATTGATGTTGGGTGTCCAGATGTTACCCTTGCGCAGGGCATGCTCCATAGTGCGTACACCAATTGTGAAAGCCTCGTCGTCATAGAGATGGTTGTATAGAAGCAGTATGCCCTGAAACTCGATTAGCTGATCTACTATCTTCTTCAGCTTGTCCTCCAGACCAGGTGAAGATCCCAGAGGAATGTAGCCCAGCGTTTCCGGAACGGCAACAAGAGATGGATCATCTGCATCCGAAAACCGAAATCCATAGAAAGGACTGTCTGGATCGTCAAGCAGATATTTGAAGCCCAATCTCTCTATTGCTCTAAGCGTATTGTCATTTAGTTTGTAGTGCGGTGCCTCGAACGCTAGGGCCGTCGTGCCAAGCGCGCGTTCGATTTCTTCTTTGCCAGCGGATATTCTTCTCGTTTGATCATCATAGCTCATCCACTCTCCATCGACTAGAAACTCTGTTCCGACTCCTGTTTGCTGAGAACCATGCTGGTGGGTGTAGCCATGTTGGATTATTGCGCCCCTGCTTCTAATGACACTGTAAAGCCAATCTCTCACAGGCTGCGCAGAGTCACTATTAAGGCATATTTCCATCCCATTTCTTGGATCCACATGGACCGGAATCAGCGCAACAGACAGTGGGACATTTCTCGCCGCGTGCGCCTGTACATATCTGCCCGCTCTTGAAAGCCACTCGGCATTTGTATGCAAGGGGTCCACATCTTCTATTCGACAAATGAACGCTGAGGCAAAGTTTCGGGGATAGGGCCGCAGTGTAGTGACAGCGGTGCCTGACAACGCAAGTCGTATAGCTGACACTAAGCGAGCAGGCCGGTACCAAGGCAACTCAAGATCAACATTCCACCAGCTGGACACATCATAAGCGAAGAAGAAGCCGATCCCTCCGCCTTCGTGGCGAAAATAGGTTTCTGACGGGCAGATCCTTCTGAACATTGAGTCAAGGAAATAGCCCTCGGCCTTTGCTCCAGCCAGCTCCACGATGGTTACAGTTTCGCGGAAGATCTTTGCGTTACTTGAACTGGAGGAAGCATATGCTACACGGTAACTCTCCGCCGATGCTTGAGAAGTGAAATTCAGTCCGAAGACTCTGGCCAGAGTTTCTTGGTCGACTTGACCCGCACCCGGCCCAATCCACAGCAGATTGGCTCCTTCCTTTGCAAGGGTGAGGACTGTGGAAGCCGGATTCTTACCAAGGTTGTGTAGCCCTGATTCATAGATTATTAGCAACGAATACCTGCTTGGT
>CAZFRJ010000120.1:0-2593 GCA_964521355.1 uncultured Candidatus Bathyarchaeia archaeon
CAGGGACAAACTCTATTTTTGAACTTAGTGCCATTTTGGGCAAATCCTTATTGCGGGTGGCTCATCTTACCATTTCTGTCTTAGTTTTTCGGCCTCTGCACAACCAAGCCTATAACTAACAATACGCAAAGCAATTCAGCCGATTTCAAAAGTGGCTCCCCGACAGGGAGCGATGTACAGTTCCTCTCAATCTATAAGCTTTGCGTGGCAGATCGTAAGAGCCCGTAATACTCCGTAAGAACTACATGGATACAAAAAGGTAACTCAAGAAGGCAAGGTGACCTAGCACGATCCCCCGACCTGCGGATAACGTTCTCACCCGACCCAGTAAACCAAGAAAACCCAAAAAAAGAGGCATTTAAAGATCAAAAATGATGCGCTTGTAAGCCTTTGTGAAAACCGTTAATGGTTTGGGCGCCGTTTCAGCCAATCCTTTTTGAGAGAAGACGGGCATACCAGTGCTTAGGTCCGAGATGCTTGTTGACTCCCAGAATAGTCGCGGATGACAGAGAGAAACCGTCAGGTGTTCCAGATAACCTAAGAAATCTTGGGGCGAGAGTTGAGTTTCGTCTTCTGGATGTTGCGGACTACGTCATAGGCGATAGAGCTGTTGAACGAAAGGCAACGGATGATTTTGTCTCCTCCCTTTTCTCCGGAAGGCTTTTCGACCAAGCAAGAAGGCTCTCTGAGTCTTACTCGACGCCACTGATGATCGTTGAAGGAGACCTGCAAGAATCTTTGTACAGGATTTCTAGGCCAAAGGTCTTCTGGGGGTCGATGCTCTCCCTGATTCTGCAGTATGACATTCGTCCCCTCTTTACATTGGACGCGCAGCAGACCGCTGAGCTCATCTTCACTTATGCACATCATCTTTCGCTGAGAAGGCAAAGATCTCCGCCGATCATTGTCAAGAAGCCAAGAATCTCAAGTGATGCTCAATTTCAGTTGTTGGTTGTAGGAAGTCTGCCCGCCATAGGGCCTAAGCTTGCTGGGAGACTTCTCGAACGATTTGGGACTGTCCGAAGGATATTCAAGGCGTCTCCGAGTGAGCTGGCTGTTCGAGGGGGACTTGGGAGATCGAGGGCTCAGAAGGTGTCTTCGATTCTCGACTTGCCGTACCGATTTGAATACGTTAAAGGGCGTCAGTCGGTCCTCAGACCAGAAGAATAAAAAGCAGAAGTGCCTGCCTACGGATAGACTGGGTCTCGCTATATGCGGCTGTTGGCCTTTAAGGAAACCGCGGACGAGATACTCAAGGATGCGGGCGAATCCCTTCGCAGCATACCTGTAACCCAGATCGCGAAAATGGTCAGCCTTCTGATACGAGGAAGAGACAAAAGGATTCTGATAATCGGTACCGGCAGAAGCGGTCTAGTCGGACGTGCTTTCGCTATGAGACTTATGCACCTCAGTTTTGATGTTCATGTTTTAGGAGAAACGATCACACCTGCAATCGGAAAGGGAGACATAGTTGTCGCGATATCGGGATCAGGCGCGACGGCGCTCCCAGTCACATCGGCGAAGATTGCAAAGAAGGTTGGAGCGTTCATAGTGGCGGTTACGACGAGGCCCAATTCGCCCTTGGGGAAAATCGCGGATCAACTTGTGCACATTAAGGCGAAATCCAAGGCTGCTAGGCAGAAGGATTTCTTTCTTAGGCAGATCGTTGGAGAGCACGAGTCCCTTGCTCCGCTCGGAACCTTGTTTGAGATATCGGCCGGAATATTCTTCGATAGTCTGATCGTTGAATTGATGAGGCAGCTGGGAAAGACGGAGGAAGAGTTGAGGCGGAGGCACGCAACACTAGAGGGCCTGTGACAGGCCCGATCTTCACCAACTGCTCGCTCAGAATCGATTAATACTTATCTACGGAGATCTGTTTCTCATTTCAAGAGGACGTCGAGATGTCCCTCATTATCAAGAATTGTGACTGGGTTATCACTCAGAATTCCTCCAGAGAGATACTGAGGAACTGTTCGGTCAGAGTGGAAGATGGTCGAATCGTCGAGGTGGGACAGATCCAAGGTGGTGCTGAACATGTGATCGATGGATAAGGCAAGGTCATGCTGCCTGGTTTGATCAACACTCATACACATCTCTCCATGAGTCTGATGCGAGGTTTCGCAGATGATATGCGTCTTCAAGAATGGTTGGAGACCAAGATTTGGCCTCTGGAGCAGAAGCTGACAGGCGAGATCTGCTACCACGGAGCTCTGCTAGGCTGTTTGGAGATGATTAGGACAGGAACGACATGTTTTATGGACATGTACTTCTACTTGAGGGATGTCTCACGAGCGGTTGCGGAGGCTGGGCTTCGGGCTGTTCTTTCTCATGCAATGATAGATCTCTTTGATTCAGGACGAGCCGAAGCGCAAAGGCGGACCACACAAGAATCGTTGGAGTTCATCAAGGGTCTACGGAACCCACGAATAGGATTTGCCATGGGGCCTCATGCGCCATACACATGCTCAGAGGAGTCATTGCTCTGGTCAAGAAAGGTGGCGGAAAGGGAACATGTGCCTGTGCACACCCACATTGCGGAGACTAGGCATGAGCAAGCTGACTTCGAGAAGAACAAGGGAATGAGCGAGGT
>CAZFRJ010000121.1:0-2574 GCA_964521355.1 uncultured Candidatus Bathyarchaeia archaeon
ATGCTTGTTGATCTTGGAATAGAATACCTCGTAGTCTAACGGTGTGATCGCCACTCCTCCCTTCTTGCTATGCCACACGACGTGAACGTTTCCATCGAAGTCTACTGCAATGCAGGGCTCACCACAGTCAGTGGAATTGAAGCTCAGCCTTATCTCAAAAACACGCGAAGGAAGAGTCTTGGCAATCTTTGCGTAGTAAATCTCTGTGCCATTCTCTCGGCCGTCCAGCCAGGCAATGTGTGCGTTCCCTTCCCGATCAACAGCCAAACTTGGAGCTACTGGCGAGACGGAGTATTCGCATATCAGCACTGGGTTTGCAACGCTACCTGCTGCTACATCTACACTTGCGTAGTAGAACCTAACCTGTTTCTGTTGGAAGTCAGCATATGCGATATGGACCAAGCCGGAGAGATCGACTACAATGTTTGGAGACCAGAAGAACTCGTTGATCGCGATGATCCTTCTTCCCGGAGACCATTCCCTCGGTGTTACAACTGATTGAACATAGGCTACAGTAGTAATAGTAACCAGAAGCCCGCTAGCAACGACCTCTCCTATGACTAGAAGCAATACCATAATCGGAGACGCTTTTCTTCTTCGTGACTCCGTTTTGTTGACTCTCCGCGACAGATGCTGTGATATGGCTTTTCTACCTAGCCAATGGCAGGTATCTTGCATAGCTGGGACCGACATTTGTATCTATTCTTCTTGTCAAAAAGTATGTGCTGACCGAAGCATACGCTGCATTCTCACCTCCTTCGACCCGAAAAGTGATGCGTATGTTTTCCTCAACTTGGCATAGGAACCACACTGACAAAAAGGCCTGCCAGTGGCATCATTTGAGGCTCTAAGTCAAAAGTTCGGTCCGGGGATCTAGCTTCCTCATGCTATCGTTTCTACTCTCTCGGAGAACTCCTCAAAAGCTTTAAAGCTAAACAGGCGCACCAAATACTTGGGGTTATCAAACCTTGAAGAGGAAAATTCTTTGCGCAGTGCTTTTGCTGATCATAACAGCGCTACTCTTCTACAGCAGTTCTGTCACGCAGACTATGGCACAAGCAAAACCCACGCCACCTTGGGATTGGAAATGGGAACCATACGGCCCTCGTTCAGACACGATCATCTACAAGATAATTCTCGCATATGAATCGCGGCTTGTGGCCTTCGAAGCAGACGAGATAGACTGGGTAGGAGTCAGATCTGAGCATGTCGATCGAATAAAGAAGAACAGGCCGGACGCTTTCTTCCTTGAGTCAATGGGACGCGTCATAGACGCTCTGCAGTTCAACACTCGACCGAAGAAGGAACCAAGTGGGGCGGATAACTATCCGATGAATGTCTTCGAGTTCAGGAAGGCGTTGGCACATATGATAGACAGAGACTACATTGTGTTTGAGGCATACAAGGGATATGGTGTCGCTACGTTCACGCCGATGCCTGGACTCTATGGTGACTGGATCAGCCCTAAGGCAAAGACCTACGAATACAACATGGACAAGGCAAAGAAGCTGCTTGACGACGCAGGCTTCAAGTTGGGCAAAGATGGCCTGCGAGTTGATCCGCGCACTGGAAACACTTTGAGAGAACTTGAGGTGCTTGTTCTGCCAGAAACAACCAATCCGGCGAGATTCATGATGACAAAGCACATAGTCTCACAAGCTGAGAAGCTTGGCATAAAAATCAGGATCAGAACGGTTGACGGTCCCACATTGGACAAGCTGGTCACAGAAACCCATGAACACGACATGTACATGTGGGGGTGGAGCCTAGGCATGTATCCCACCTTCCTGTACTCATTCTTCAGATCAGAGGAAGACACGCTGGGAGGCTGGAACGAGTGTGGAGTGAGAGACGCAGAGCTTGACGATGTGCTGAACAAGTTCAATTTCGCTCCAACCGTGGATGAAGCAAAGCCCCATTGCCACCGAGCTCTTGAGATTCTCCAAGAGAGAATACTTCCATGGGTGGGCACAAGTGTTCCCATAGGCATCACGGCTGTCAGCGGCAAGATCAAGGGCATGGTGCTACAGAAAGTCCCTGGAGCCGACACTCCCCTTGGACGGAACACCTTGGACTATATCAACGTGCACGTCGCCACGACACCCTTCGGCTACACAATCAGGGATGTAGTCCCCGCAGTTGTAGGCACCTTAAACCCAATGACATACCTTTGGACCCACGAAGGCGCAATCATTACCGACATCTACGAAACGAATACGATAAGCACCCCAGAAGACGTATACAAGAGACTTCCAAGACTCACCGAAAAGGTAGCAATCGAAACGTTCGACATCAAGCCGAACGTGAAAGGCACAAAGGTGACGATGACTCTAAGGAAGGGTTTGACTTGGCACGACGGAGAACCTGTAACAGCAAAGGACTACAACTTTACGATCTGGTACCCCGGCAAGGACTGGAAGACACGCAGATACTATGGCGATTTCGAGAAGAAGACCTACAAGACTGAGATACCTGACCCTCAGACGTTCATAGCATATTTGGAGGGCACTAGTTTCACGTACCAAAGGGACGCTGAAGGCTATCGCCCGCTACCCGCACACATCTATTCGAAGC
>CAZFRJ010000122.1:0-2532 GCA_964521355.1 uncultured Candidatus Bathyarchaeia archaeon
CGATGGAGGAGGAGCTCCGTCAGCGAGATGGAACGCGTCGCCCGCTTCCTTCAACAGAAGGGCTACGGGATCTACCTCTCGCTAGAACAGTTGACTCCTGAAAGGCTTGAAGAAACAGTTCGACGAGCTACGGAAATGAGCATAGCCACGGTGGAAAGAGGCACTGAGAAAGCGGCGCACATGATTCTCGGGGAAGAAGAATGAGGATCTGTCTTGTTCACTCTGAGCCTGAGAAGCTCCCGCGAGTTCAGCTTGAGTATCGAAGTCTAAGAAGAGGGGGCCACGACGCGTATATCCTTACACCCAGAATGAGGGCTAGGTTTAGGCCAAGACTGCTATCAGGTGGACTTCGATACCTCGGACTAATGGCCCAAGAGTCTCTCGAGCACCCTGATGTCTTCCATGTGCTAAACATTCCCGACATCCTCGGGCTCATTCCGATCATAAAGCGAGCGAGACTGGTCTACGATGTGCGTAGCCCCTGGGCCGATGAGTTGCGAGCATTCGGCCATGGACCGTTTGTCTGTTGGCTTGCAGAACGAATCGAACGCTATCTGACGAGACATGCAGATGTTGTTATTGTCGTAAACAATGTGTTAGAGCGTCGAGCAATGGAGTGGGGTGCCAAGCGAGTCTACATTGCGCCGAACTATCCCCCCGCTGAGTTTCACCCAACAGTCAATCCGGAAGAATTCAAGAGACAACATGGCCTGTCTGGAAGAAAGATCGTGCTCTATGTGGGAAAGCTGTCTGCAGTTGAATGCACTCTGGACTTGGCGAAGGCAGTGTCGAGTCTATTGGAAGAGCAGGAGAGCATTGTCCTCGTCATGGTGGGAGACGGTCCGGAGAGGGCGAGCATAGAACGGTTCGTTGACGAAAAGGGACTCAAAAGCCGGGTCCGAGTAACCGGATGGGTATCCCACGAAGAAGTTCCCAACTGGATCGCAATGGCTGATGTCTGCGTGCTTCCACGCCGTGAGGATATGCCATCTGCCAAGTTCTATTCACCTCATTCAGTTAGAAAGGTTGGCGAATATCTGGCTCTAGGAAAGCCTGTGGTCGCCACCCCTGTTGGAGAGTTCGTCCAGACTGATCTGCCGATCAGAATTGCTTCGCTGAACGATTTCTCAACAGCAATCAGAGAAGAACTTAGGAATCCGCGTGTCGTTGACCGCCCGAGCGCTTTCACTTGGGAAAGCTCTGAGAGAACTCTTCTGGAGGCCTACGAGGATCTTGCTAAGAATACCGGATAGGTAGGCCCGAAAGCAACAATAGTCGAAGTGACTGAGTTGGCCATTGGAAGTGTGAACGAAGAGGCTGGTTCGGGCTCTTGAACCGCTTGAAGGTCATGCCAATAGTGGGCGTTCGGCCTCAGATCATCAAGGCTGCGCCTCTCATCAAACTGTTGAATAGGCATAGAAGGATAGAGCTGCAGCTTCTTCATACCGGTCAACACTACGACTTTGAAATGTCAAGAGTCTTCTTCCGAGACTTCAACCTTCCAAAGCCTTTGGTTAACCTCGGAGTGGGACGTGGCACTCATGCAGAGCAAACTGCTGCCATGATGATCAGAATCGAAAGGGCCCTATTTCGTTACAGGCCTGATGTTGTTCTGGTCTTCGGTGATGCGAACACTGCCCTTGCCGGAGCCTTGGCCGCAGCTAAGATTCGCATACCTACCGCCCACATCGAGTCCGGACTCAGATCGGGGAACCTCAGCATGCCCGAAGAAGTGAACCGCATACTTGTTGACCATTGCTCAGATATGTTATTCGCCCCGACTAAGCTGGCCATGCGAAACCTCTTTAACGAAGGCATTATGCCTGAACGGGTTTACCACGTTGGAGATACGATGGCTGACGCGATGCATCAGTGGAGAAAGGGAATTGAATCGTCAGTTGTTCTGGATAGACTGTCTCTTGAACCTGAAGGCTTCGTGGTGCTGACAACGCATCGAGCGGAGAACGTGGACGATCGGCAGCGATTGAATACAATTCTTTCAGCGGTCCTAAAGATCGGCGCATTGACCGTCTTCCCTGTGCATCCGCGGACAAGAAAGAATCTCCGTCAATTCGGGCTCTGGGCTAAGCTGACGCGATCTCGCCGCATTCTTCCCATTGAGGCACTGGACTACATGGACATGCTCTGCTTGATGAAGAATTCCAGAATGGTTCTGACGGATTCTGGTGGCATGCAGAAAGAGGCCTTTCTGTTGCAGGTCCCATGTCTTACGCTACGAGACGAGACAGAGTGGGTTGAAACCGTAGCGCTGAAAGCAAACAACCTTGTCGGAGTGTGTGAATCGAGAATCGTGAAAGAAGCAAGAAAAATCCTTGCAGATAAAAATGTGAAGAAGAGATTGTCACGGCTTAGAAGCCCATTCGGGGACGGACGGGCCTCAGAGAGAATTCTCACGGTACTATTGCGAGAATTCGAATAAACCGTTGCGGTTCGAGTGGAGACTACCCGGAGGCAGGCTCTGCAACTCCGGTTTTCGCAGTACGGCTTAAATATCGAATCGGATCAACTGTA
>CAZFRJ010000123.1:0-2531 GCA_964521355.1 uncultured Candidatus Bathyarchaeia archaeon
CGAGATTTCCCTTGTTATCTGCGACTCCTCTTCCGAACATCTTTCCCTCTCTTATTGACGGTTCGAACGGAGGGGACTCCCACAGCTCCAAGGGTTCGGCGGGTTGGACATCGTAGTGGTCGTAGAAGAGAACGGTTCTCCTTGGGTTCTTCTTTGACGGGATCTCGCCATACACCAGCGGGAATGCGTCAGGTAGTTCCAGTAGCTCTGCCTTGACGCCGATTTCCTCCATCATTTTGACGACTAGTTCAGCGCACTCCTTCATGCCTTCGTTCTTCGCTGCGACACTTGGCTGACGGATCAGTCTCTCCAGATCGGTGAGAAAGCGCTCATAGTTCTGATCTATGTAGGCAAGAACTTGTTTCACCATCATGGATCACGCCTGCTACGGTAAGTGGGAGGAAGCCAATAATCCTTTGCAAGCGTCCCTTCGTCGTAGCGAGCATTGGGATTTGGTGGGCGCACGCGGATTTGAACCGCGGACCGTCACCGTGTCAGGGTGACATCCTAACCAACTAGACGATGCGCCCTGAGAGAGATAGGTCAAGGCGAAATAAAACCTTGCTTAGCCATGTGCCCTCATCCTCGCAGCATCGGGATGATCTCTCTCAACTCTTTCAAGAGTTTTTCGACATGTGCCGTCGGCCCAATACCGACCTTGCCTTCTAGATCGTGAAGTGCATTCGGGGCCTTCTCTCCTGACACTTTCTCGAATAGCTTGCACCAGTTTTCAGGCATCTCGTCCGGAAGTTGCATCTCAGCAAGCTTAGCGAAGGCCAAGGTCCAGCATCGAGCTACACTGCTGAGCGAATAGCCTCCTCCTCCAAACAGAAGTATTCTTCCTTCGCAGATCTTGTGGGCTAGCGTGTGGACGATTTCGATCATCTGCTCGTAGCAGTTGGTGGTTAGCCTTAGGTTTGCCAAGCGATCGTCGAAATGCGAGTCTGCACCGCATTGCATCAGAATTATCTGAGGCTGAAATGCTTCCGTCATGCGTGGAACTATCTCTCTGAAGGCCTTGAGATAGGTCTGGTCACCGGTCTCAGGAAGGAATGGCACATTTACCTTCAGGCCTTTCGCGTCCCCTTTCCCGATCTCGTGGATGAACCCTGTTCCCGGGAAGAGGTATCGGCCGTCCTCGTGGAAATCTATGTTCAGAAGCGATGGGTCGGAGTAGAAGCCATACATTACCCCATCGCCATGGTGAGCATCTATGTCAAGGTAGAGCATTCTCTTCACTCCGTATCTGTGCTTCAGGTGAGCCACGACTATGGCTGGGTCATTGAAGATGCAGAATCCTGAAGCGCCGCCGGGATGCGCATGATGTAGCCCGCCTGCAGGGTTGAAGACGTGATCGGCGCTTCCTTGCATCAAGAGGTCTGCTCCCAGAATCGATCCTCCAACGTAAAGCCTAGAGGATTCGAAGCAACCCTTGAAAGCAGGAGTATCACCCAGATCCAGTAATCCTTCTCCGAGCTTACTTGATCGCTCAACTAGATCCACGTATTCCTTCTCGTGAAAAAGAAGAATCTGCTCAGTGCTGGCCATTACTGGTTTCATTAAGGAGACATTGGAAGAACTTAGAACGCCCGTTGATCGGGCTAGCTCAGCGGCTAGTTTCAGCCTGACTGGCTTCAGTGGGTGATGAGGGCCAAAGTCGTATGAGAGAAAGGCATTGTCGTAGATGAAGGCTGTCTTCCTGCTCAAGCCTGAAGCGGCTCCTAGCGACATCTTATGTACGAGGCCACGATGCTCACCGCATAGCCCTTTGGCTACTCGCGCTCCAATTGCGCTTGCGTGTCTACGCGGATAACTTCCTGCCGATCTTGGTCAAGCCTCTACCGACATTGCGTCTAGTCGCCTTGACTCCCTTTCGCAGTCCACGCTTCAATCTAGTCTTGAGCCTGAATTTCCGTTTCTTCCGTCTGGGCATGAGGCAATATCAAACATACTTCACACATAAGGCTTTTCGCACGCTAGCAAAGACCGGCAGTGGCGGGGGGTGTGCGAGCGCTGTCCAGCTTTTCCGAAGAAGAGAATCCCCATGACTTCAGCTCTCAGTCGGAACTTGCCGAGGTCTTAACCCTGTGACGTTGTCCGGTGTACGGCTTTCTTATGTTATGTCGATCATGCGTTATGCGAAACCTCTGAGTCGAGGCACCGCTACACTTCCCCAGCCAACGCCAGAGCTTTTGGCTCAGTTACTAATACATGCATTGTTGCGCGTTCAACTCCCGTCGCGCCTGGAGGCTTGTTGCGTAATATCTAGTTCACTTGACATACCCACACAGTCAACAGTGAGTGGAACATAACACAAACAACATGTCTTATGTACAAGACTCAGTTATGCAAAACCGATTTAGTACTAGACAGATCTTATACTAAATTGAACGAAAGATTCGAATTCTTGACAAGTCATGGTGCGGGGGGTTGGGATTCGCGCACCAGTTTACCAGTAAAGCTCTATCGAGACCCCTCTGAAATTGCCGGTAATCAAGCGAAAACCAACGGTCTTTACCTTCCTTCCAAAA
>CAZFRJ010000124.1:0-2524 GCA_964521355.1 uncultured Candidatus Bathyarchaeia archaeon
GTGGTCATGCTCCTTCCTTTGGTCGGACGAAGGTGAGAATGAATGAAGAGAGAAGTCAACAGAGAACCTGCTCCTCTACGTCGAATTTGCATGTTGTTGCAGCTTCGCTTGTTGTCCGAAAGGCTTGGTGTTTGAGGAGGCACAGGATCGGTGGCTTGGTCGCAGGAGTTGTCCGCAGTCTTAAGCGTGGTCGTCTATCCCGGCATGGGATTTCTGATTCTTCTCTCATTGCTGTATGAGTGGATAGATCGCAAGTTTGTCGCAAGGCTTCAGAACAGGTACGGCCCGTTGTACACTGGGCCAAGTGGCATACTGCAACCTTTTGCTGACATAGTCAAGCTGCTTTCAAAGGAAGACATTGAACCAAAAGGAGTCGACCATGTCGTGTTTCGAGCGGCTCCGATACTCATGCTCGCTCTTCCGCTTCTAGGTCTACTGGTTGTTCCAATAAACAGCCAAACCGCCCTCCTGGCATTCGAAGGAGATCTGATATTCATGATCTTTCTCTTGACTTTGATTGCTGCCCTAGTGTTTCTGGCTGGATACGCCTCAGCCAACAGGTTCGGCACCATCGGTGGGTTGCGAGCTGCGCTTCAGATGCTGGGGTACGAGGTTCCTCTATCGGTCTCCTTGGTTGGACCAGCGATCATGGCAGGATCGCTTTCGATAAGTAGGATCGTGCAGTGGCAGACAAGGACGGGGTTCTGGATGATCTTGATGCAGCCAGTCGGATTCGCCATTTCAATTCTATGCTTGCTGGCAGAACTTGAGAAGATTCCATTTGACATTCCGGAAGCCGAAACGGAGATCGTGGCTGGATGGCTGACGGAATACAGCGGCAGGAAGCTCGCGCTTCTGAGACTTGCAGGAGATGTGGAGATGGTTCTTGCCTGTGGCCTACTGGCCGCTCTCTACTTGGGAGGCCCTGCCGCACCAGCTCCATGGCTCAGCATAGTTTGGTTCTTGGTCAAGACCGTGGCGGTGCTTCTGATCTTCTCAAACCTGAGATCACTCTTTGCAAGGTTCAGAATTGACCAGATGATAAGCGGTTGCTGGAAATATCTACTTCCTCTAGCCTCGATACAGTTGATTGCCGTAGAGTTGATGTTAGGACGGTAATCATGATGGTTGAACGATCGCAGTTCAAATGAACTTTATGTATGTTTCGGTTGAGGATGAGACGCGATGTGGGTTGACGTAGTTCACAACGCTTTACTGATCCTCGTGTGTATTCTCGCTGTGCTAGCGATCGAACTGCCTGACTTGCTCTATGCAATAATCTCGCTGGGTGGAATGGCGGTTACCGTAGGATCTCTCTTCTGGCTTCTTAACGCTCCTTATGTCGCCGTCTTTGAGATCCTGATCTATGCGGGTGCGGTAATAGTTCTCTTCATAGCTGCTGTAATGCTGACCAAGAGGAAGTAGTTGAATGAAACGGGACTCAGGAAAGATCATTGGAATAGTTTTGTCGATACTTGCTCTTGCCATGTTAGGGCGTCTTGTGCTCGCACACCGATTGGCCCTCTTCGAGTACGTCCGAACTCTGACACAGCTTGTGCCTTCGACTGCTACCGATATTGGACAACAGGCCTCAAGCTTCCTCTGGACCTTCCGCGTGCTAGACGTATTCGCCGCAGCCTTCTTGGTCTTCGCAGCGGCTGCATGCTGTATTGCGATACTGAGAGAGGAGGCCTCGTAGCGAATGACCGAACTTTCGAGCCACCTCCTTGCCTCGGTGTTTCTGTACGTGCTTGGGTTATACTGTCTTGCCACTTCAAGAAACATGATACGGCTCATAATTGGCATAGAAATACTGACCACGGCAGCCAATCTCAACTTCATAGCTTTTTCGTCATATGCTCGCCCCGGCTATGTCGATCCTTTTGCTCACTCTGTGGTAATCATGTCAATAGTCATTGGGGCATGCGTCATAGCTGTAGGTCTCACAATCGCTGTATATGCATACCGTCACTATGGAACGCTGGATGTTAGGGAACTTCGGAGGCTACGGTGGTAGTCCCCTCAGGAAGATCTGCCTTCATACTTTCTTCCTGAAGGATTGGCCCTGCTGAGCCCTGAACAGTCAATCCGGATTCCGTTGCTCCATGAGAAGCTCGATCAGTGTTTCTGCGGTGACTATGAGGGTATTTCTCAAATCATCCGTCAGATCTTCGCCGAACTCCAGCGATCTTGGTTGAACAGCTAGGAGAGCGACTTTTGCCTTGATGGCTGTAGAAAGATATTTCGCTATGACCCTCAGAGGAGGCGCATGCGTTGACAGAGTGAACCCTTCGATATCTTGCGCTCCCACAAATCTAGATTCTCCCGGAACAATGTCCATATCGGCCGTGTCGATCATCAACACGTGGCTGGGAGCAAGTTTCCTTATTGTCCCTGTATAGTTCTCCGGAGTTGTTCCGGCGTCAATGACAGTTATATGTTCTGGGACTGCCCCTCTCAGCTTTTCGGCCAACATTGGACCAAAAGCATCGTCCGTGCGAGTCGTATTTCCAATGCATAGAAC
>CAZFRJ010000125.1:0-2516 GCA_964521355.1 uncultured Candidatus Bathyarchaeia archaeon
CCAACGCTCTCAGGCCCGCCCGCTTGATTGCCTCTTTGTCAAAATGTCTCTGCACATCGCGGATGTATGCGTCGATTCCGTCGCTTCTGTGAAATGTCTTGCCTACATGCCTCCAGTCAGCTTTTGCCCATTCTCTTCTACGGTAGATCCCTTCGATTAGTTCCTCATCTGAACGAGGCACCTCGACTCCGTCTTTGGCCATGACTTTGACGCCGTTGTATTCGGGAGGGTTATGGCTTGCTGTTACGATTACAGCACCGTCAAATCCCCAGTAGGGGACTAGCCGTTGAATGCAGGGCGTAGGAGCCATGCCGATATCGCAAACTTCGCAGCCCACGCTTGTTAATCCTGCCACAACCGCTTCAGTGAGCATCCGACCGCTTAGTCTTCCGTCTCGACCAACGAGGATTCTACCACCCTTGAAGAATGTCCCAGCTGATTGACTGAGTTCAAGCACCAGTTCCAACGTGAGGTCAACGTTCACGATTCCGCGCAC
The DNA here is from genome assembly GCA_964521355.1 of uncultured Candidatus Bathyarchaeia archaeon. Classification (GTDB taxonomy): domain Archaea; phylum Thermoproteota; class Bathyarchaeia; order 40CM-2-53-6; family JALHTG01; genus JALHTG01. The sequence continues at coordinate 497 of CAZFRJ010000125.1, forward strand.
ACCATTGGTACCGAACAGTCGGGACGCGCTCATGTCGTCGAACTCCCGAGGCCTCTCTCTACATGTCGCCTTGTTGGTTGAGCAGACTTGTCGCATCCACCTTATGTAAGCTTCGCCTACTCTGCTCAAACCAAAGCCTCCCAACGATCTCGAAGGAACGGAATCTGCGCAATCTTGATGTCTCTTAACTTGGGAGTCGGATCGAGCTTAGATCCTCAACTACCATAAGGACGCCAATGCAATCTGATATGTGGAACACTAGGCTCCTTGAGAGACGCTGCAGATTGAAAGGGATCTACACAATTGTCATGAGGTTGAAGAACAATGTCAGATGCAAAGTTGGTGGCATAGGCTCGGTCCGTTTTACAAGAGGCGTGTACATCTATACTGGCTCAGCCCGAGGCAAAGGCTCTGTCTCAATTCATGGAAGGATAGAAAGGCATCTCGGTAGACGCAGTCGCAGCTTCTGGCACATCGATTACTTGCTGGCTGCAAACGGCTGCAATATCCGGGCGTTCATCTATTCAGAAACTAGAAGAGACCTTGAATGCGAAGTGAATAGGCGTATCCAAGAAATGACTCATGCCGCTTTTGCTGTACGAGGCTTTGGGTCATCAGATTGCGCTTGCCTCAGTCACCTTCTGTATCTGCCGGGCTATCGGATCGATCAAGCTTTGACTAAGGCAAAGAGCGCCTATTGCAGACTTCGTCTCAAGCCTAGGATTTGCCGACTCGACTAGATGGGCTTGGCCAGATCCCATCGTTTGTCGAATGCGTCAGCGAAGACGCGTATGAGTCCCGGATTCCTAGTGTAGTGTGGTCTGTAGTAGACGGGCTTAGGAGTTTGTCTCTTGTCAGTTGCCCATATCAGAAAGACAAGCTCTGAGCTGTCGATCAAGGTGCCTCTGACGGGGTACCAGTCCTGAGTTGAGAGCCTCACTTCTGCGCCAAGGTTCTTGAGTTCTCTCGAAATCGTGCCGGAGTGCTCGTCGACGGCGATCATGAGTGCACGTGCACTTACGCCTCGGTCGAGGGCTCTGTAAAGTTCCTCGCGGATCTTTGCATACCATCCAAAGGTCTGTGCGAAGATTCTGATGTGCTTCTCGGCGTTTCCGATCATTTTGACCGTTCTGATCTCCATGTCGGCAAGGTCGTCTAAGGGTTCAAGAATGTCCTCCGGCCTTATTCCTCTCCTCCTCTCCCAGTACGCTGGCTCTAAGAGTCTCTGGAGCGACAAGGCCTTGCCTGCAATGTCTTCGAGTTGCTGCTCGTTCTCTTTCCTTCTCTTCTCGACCAGTTTGGAGAGGAATAGCCTAGGAGGATTGGCCTCCAACCTGTTGCTTATGACTTTGATGGCTTCATTGTCAACCAACAGTTTTATTGCTCGCTCAGCTTCGTCCGGCGGAACACCGAGTTCCGTCATAACCTTGTCGATGCTCTCTCCCTCAGAGGACTCAAGAAGAGCAAAGTAGATCTTGCATTGGTTCTCGGATAATCCCAGAGATCTCAGCAGTTCGGCACCTTGGTCACTCATTTCTGTTTCCCGGTCCTTACTGGGCAGATGCATGTTTAAACGTTCTGAGCAAACACGGCCTTTCCAGCGTGGGTATTCATGTGTATTGCCAACTATCGTACTACCGGCATAGGTCTAGTCCGTCGAACTGAGGATTTCCGTTTGTACTACGCCATGTTTCTCGGTTCCATTTAGGCTTAAATTCGGTTCTTGCCTACACGAAGACCTGTGGAGGATATGTCGGCCGGTCGGCCTCGAGTCCGAGAGTTCGGGATCAAGATTGGATCGCTTGAACCCGGTGCGTACAATTGCATTACTGATGTTCAAGGCGTTAGTGTCGGCCATGTCACGTTGATTGAGGGTCAGGGGGCGCTCAGGCCTGGACATGGCCCAATCAGAACGGGGGTGACGGCAATTCTGCCTCACAGAGGCAATATCTTTAGAGAGAAGGTTAAGGCGGCGTCCTTTGTCATCAACGGTTTCGGTAAGTCTATAGGTCTGGTTCAG
>CAZFRJ010000126.1:0-2497 GCA_964521355.1 uncultured Candidatus Bathyarchaeia archaeon
ATCTTTACGTACGGGACGCCGCCGTTGATGGTTCCAGTTTCGACAGGAACCTTCAGGACTTCTTGAATCTTTCTCTTTTCATCTTCCAGTATCGATGGATGAGCGAGAACGCCATTGTTTGTTGAAGCCGCAAAGGCTCCGATACACGGAAGTCCAAGAATCTCCCCCGGCACCACCTCTACTCCAAGCACATCCGATACGGCTTCGAGAGTCTCTCTTGAGAGTCGGACATCAGCGACTGCGCCTTTGTCATTAGCCAAAATCATGTTGCCTAACGCATTCCTCTTCTCCTGAATTGCCTGAACGTTGGTGTCAAGATGCGACTTCATTATTCGTATCTCATGCTGCTCTGCGAAATGGGGGAGGACGACTCCATTCGAGTTGCCAGCTATGAGCGCACCTAGAAGCCTGCATCCTCCAACATTCGTGGAACAGGTCTCAACTTCAAGGGCCTCAGCGAATCCTCTCATCTTCTTAGCCGTAGCTCCTAGGGGAACGATTGCGAGATTCTCTGTGCAGAAGCAGTAGAGGCCTATGTTTGGGCTACCTAGGATATCGGTGGCGATCAGCGGCACAGCCTACCCCTCTTTAGCTGGGTAGACTATGACTTTGCCTTCCTTGTCCTTTACAGCTCTTATTCTCAGGTTTCTAGGAGGTTTGCTCATTCCTCTCTTCCAGATTTGCTCATTGACCTCGTTGCTAATTACGACGTTCTCGACTTTCATGTGACGCCCCACGTACTCTCTAAGCATTCTCAAGGCACGCGGAGTCCTCTTGCCTCTTGGGGTCGCCCAGACCCGACGAAAAGGAAGGTTGTACATTCTTTCCTCAACGATCTCTACCTCTTCCTTCTCCTTTTCCTCGGCCTCTTCAGCTGGTTTCTCGGTACTCATCTAACCACCTAGATCTTCAGTTTCGTCCTTCTCCAGTGCCTGCGCTTCGGATGGGATCTGAACCTGCCTGCGGTCTTCGCGACGATCCACATTGGTACGGAACTTCTCTCCTTTCCCGCCTTCGCAAGTCGTCTTTTCCTAGCCGTATGCTTAACCCTAGCCAACGCGCTACTGTCTCCTTATTCTGACTTCTCGCCGCTGTGACTGCAGGCGGATCAACGCCTCCTTGAGCTGCTGATCTGATATCGGAATGTTGACCTTTCCCGTCTGGGCAAGCTGTATCAACTGTAACTCAAGTTGCTCGGCGAACTCCGGTCTGACCATCTTGATGTTGCCTAGTCTTTGTCTTGCTTCAGGTGTAAGTATCTGTCTTAGGACTGCTTGCTTCTGAACCTCCATCTGTTGCTGTGCTCTAGCTCTTCTCTGCTCTTCCATTGACGCTCTTTGAAGTTCCACGAGTCGCCTTCTTCGGATTTCCTCCAGTTCTTCGTCAGTAAGCTCTTCGCCACTCATTTCTGGCCCTCGCTGGGAGGCTTCTTGGTCTCTTTCAGAACTTCTGCTGAGATGCGGTTTAGGAGGCCAACCCCTTCTCTGGTAAGTTTTCTCCCTTTCTTTTCCTGCCTTGCCACGAGACCAGCCTTCTCCAATTGTTGAAGGGGATCCCGGATGGAACTTCCCCCGCTCTTCCTTGAGTGCTCGATCCTCTGCCCAAGCCCTTTCCGTCCTCCATACTCAACTCTTAGCCTCTCAATGCCAAGAGGGCCGTGAAGGTACAGCTTTCTGAGCAACGATGCACAACGCGCATACCACCAATCAGTCTGCTGAGGAGGACGTTCATGATGTGAACCTGTCTTGGCAGTCAATGACCACGTTGGAGGACCCACTTCACCTACATTATCCTTCAGATATTTGGCTAGCCTCTCAATGAAGAGGTCAGCCGGAACATCGAAGGGTGTCGGCAAGGCGTACTTTCTCTCCTGAGTTCAGGTACGATCTTCTCAGTAACGAACGAAGCGTCAATATATACTATTCGCAGCTTTTCCCCACTTCATCTCTCAGAAAGAAACGGCCCGGATCGTTTAGTTCCTCGCGTGGCTCTCGTAACAGTTGGATATCGTTTGACTCGTCCGCATTTCAGGCAAGTCATAACGACTGTGGTTCCCTTATCCGATCTGATGCGAACTCTGCAGTTCGCTCCCGGCACCAAGAGGCCTCTGCATCCCTTACAGGTGAACTGCTTCAGCTCCCGCGGGATCCTTACTTCGCACCTCATCCCTATCCGTCTCGCAATCTCCACGTAACGGTTTGCAAGGGACGGATCCTCACCAAAGGCCTCACGAGCGAACTTGTACAGTAGGTCTATCCGTTCCTCAGCCAACTTCACATACGAGCGGTCCTGTCGTCTCATCGCGCTCGAAGAGTTCTCACTCTCCCCAACGGTTAAGCTTTCTCAACAAGTAACTAAGGCTTGAGGCAAGAGGACGCATGCCCCTGACACTGATCCTTGCGGAAGCCGCACTGGAACTGGTTCCTGAAAGCATCGCGGATCACCCATCGGTTCTAGCTCATGCAGAAAGGAAGGGCAGAAAACCGAATGAACTCCT
>CAZFRJ010000127.1:0-2488 GCA_964521355.1 uncultured Candidatus Bathyarchaeia archaeon
GGAGACTCTCCGCTTGGTTGCGAGAATGATACGTGGTTAACGTATGCGACCTGCTTGTTTAGGTGGAAGCGAATCGTCTTTCCTGCGATGCCTGAGAACAGGATGGATCTTGCTGCATCTCGAATCCGATCCTGCCTGAGTAGCCCTTGAAGAGGAACCAGAGAGTTCAATCCATTTGCCTTGACTCGCAGAAGGAAACTCTCTCTACCTAAGCTCAGTCTTTCGATCGAGCCTTCCTTCAATATTGCTCTCAGTGCCCTCTCGACTTTCGCTGGATCTTCTGTAGGATTCACGACTGTCTCGGCTGCCACCTCTACTCTATTCACAGAGCAAGATCTCCCGGAGGAGTACTCGGGCATAGTCTTGGTATTCTTCGATGGTTCCTTCATTTACTACGAGTTCATCGGCGAGAGCTATTGTCTTGCCGAGGCCTACATTCAGTTCACGCAGGTCCCTTGTCTCGAACTCTTGCCAGGTTTTCGGATCGTCTTCGCGGCCTCTGGCTTCAAGTCTCTCATAGCGCATTTGGGGCGAAGCATGAATCGCAACAACTGTCACTTTGCCGTAGCGTCTTCGGAGTTCTTCGACTTCTTCTAGGCTTCTTACGCCTTCGACTAGGGCCACATCGCATTCTGAGGCATCGATCTTGGGGATCAGCCTCTTCGAGATCACTGCTGGTCCTTCTTCTTCGCGTATCTTGAGCATGACTGCTCCCATGTTGGAGGGTGTCAGAGGCATACCTCTCTTCATGGTCTCTTCTCTGACAATGTCTCCGCAGACAAAGATGGGGCAGCCGTACTGTACGGCGACTTCGGAGAACAGGGCCTTCCCCGAGCCCGGTAGCCCAGTAGTCGCTATGATCTTTCTCACGGCCAAACTCTTTCCTCACCATGTTCCCTTGTCCGAATCCTAATCTCCTTCAATCCGTATTCCGCCGCTGCGTTGGCGAGTCGTACTAGGTCTTGCCTAGTTGGGGGCGTTAGGTTCTTGAAGCTTTGCTCAAGCAGGTCGCCTTCAGGGCTGAATTGTTGAAGCACGTATAGGTCTACGCCTGTGATCTCTCTGGCTAGGTTTCTTACATCTGTCTCTTGGTCGATCAGTGTTGGAACGATTGTTGTTCGAGCCTCGACCATCAGCTTCTTCCTGAGACATGTCTCCAACGAGGCCCTAATGCTCTTCGTCACGTCCAGGCCCAAGGGCTCGATACCTGCAACTTTGCTGTAGGATTCGGGCCTGAGGGGGGCTTTCACATCAACGGCGACATAGTCCAAGAGGCCCTCGTCTGCGAGACTGCTTATGGCTTCCGGGTTGCTACCGTTTGTGTTCAGGAAGACTTTCAGGCCAAGGTCTTTCGCTCTTCTTGAAAGGTCTTTCAAGGCTTCGGGTTGAAGGCAGGGTTCACCGCCCGAGAAGCCCACTGCGTCGATGACGTCTGAGTTGCCTTCGATTCTTTTCTGCAGGTCGGCGATGTCCATCTCTTTTCCGGAGTCGGCTGGAATCAGGCTGGCGTTCTGGCAGTAGGGGCATCTGAAGTTGCAGCCAGAGAGGAATATCATGGATGTGACCTTGCCGTACCAGTCAACCGTGGAAAGATCGACTATTCCGCCGACTCTGGCCTTTGTCAAGAGCCTTCTATGATTTCAAGGCAGCCCATTTTTGATTAAGCTTTCCTATCACGTGAACTCGTACCTGTCTCTCATGGTTCTCATAGCCGCCCTACTGTGAAGAACGTAGGTACATCTGTATATACACCCCCCTCCTCTCGCGTCCCGAGGATCTTTCCGATGCTGTCACGAATGAGGGCACATTCGGTCTGCGAAGTCCCATTGAGCATGTCGCCCTAGAAACGTTAAATCTGATGATTCAAACTAGAATCCGCGGTGAGATTGAGCTGTCTTTCGAGAAGATCAGGAGCTTCATAGCGGTGGACGTGACTGACAGCGCGGTTCTTCAGAGAATCACTGATTGTCAAATGGAGCTGGCTCGTACGGGAGCCGATCTGAAGCTTGTTGAGCCTGAGAATATTCATGGCACTCTGAGGTTCTTGGGAGAGGTTCAGGCTCCTCTGCTGGATCAGGTTAAGAACGAGTTGGCGCAGCTGGCCTTTCAGCCGTTCGCGGTTGAGTTGAGAGGCGTGGGCGCTTTTCCTAATCCTCGCCGGCCGAACGTTGTTTGGGTAGGAATAACGAAGGGTGGAGAGGAGCTTCAAGGGATCTTCTCTCGTTTGGAGCCTCGTTTGAGAGGGCTTGGCTTCCCTGCGGATAGGAAGGGGTTCAGCCCGCACATCACGATTAGCAGGGTAAAATCAGGCAGGAATAGAGACGCCTTGTACTCCAGCATCATGGACCTGTCTGACAAGGAGTTTGGCTCGATGATGGTGGATTCGATTAGGCTGAAGAAGAGCATCCTCACCCCGAAAGGCCCAGTGTACTCAACAATCCACGAACAGAAAGCCAGATCATGAAGGGAGGCTACTGGCTAGACTGGA
>CAZFRJ010000128.1:0-2464 GCA_964521355.1 uncultured Candidatus Bathyarchaeia archaeon
TTCTCTTCATAAGTGCCATGACCGGGTGAGAATTCTTCTATGACGCCTAGCCTTTCGCCCGGGACAACGAATTGTGCGTTCTGTCCAACCTTGCTAGGCATTCTTTATCATCCTGAAGAGATCGACTCTCACCAGATGCTTCCTTTTGCGATGGAACATGAACATTTGCGGGATTTCGAACTCGAGCTGATGTATCTCGGCAACTGTGCCTCCATGCTTTTCGGTCAGCCTTTTTATAAAGGCTCTGTTCTTCTCGCCGCTCTTGTGAAGAGAATATACGACATTTCCGATCTCCAACGCCTTAGCTACGAATGCCCTGTCGGCCCCTTTCCGTTGAACTCCGAAAGGCGGGTTTTGGATCACCGTGTCAACCTTACCAACGATTGATGTGACATCGGAAAGTATCCATTGGACCTTTCTCCGTTGGCTTGATGCTGCTGCATTGCGCTTGGCTGTCTCCAACGCTCTTCTATCAAGGTCCACACCTACTGCCAGTTCAGCGCCCAAGTAGGCGCTTCCAAGTGCGAGTCTTCCAGTTCCGCAACCAAGATCTGCTACGGTTCTGGCACCTACATCGTGATGCCGATATTCCGCAATGAACAACACTTCGGACGCGGCTTCAGCTGGAATTGTGTATTGTTCAAGGCTTGGCCTTGGTTCGGGGTGCGGCCTAAGCGACTGGAGGAAGAGTTCAAGTTCCTTTCGGGGGACTATTCTCATGTGCATAGTCTTCCCAACGCTTCACGCCTACCGCTATCATGGCTTCCTCCGGATTGAGAACAGGCCTTCTGAATCTATCTTGATCGTCCAATGCAACTCTAGGACAGGCGGTGCTTACATAGCCTTCAATGTCGGAGAAGTTCTCCAACGCGATTGGGTCTATCTCTCTCAGAGCAAGTAGCGCGCATTCGTATCCTCTCTCCTCCAGAATTTTTCTCATCTCGGTGCCTGTGGCAGGCTTGAGCTGTCCCGTCTTAAGTCCTATGAGAATTCCTATCTTGCTGGCCCTTCTGAAGGAATCTACGGCTGCGTATCGTTTTCTGAAAAATCTCCTAGCTAACTCTTCCATGTCCCGGACCTCGCCTTGAAATGGGTCTGATACTATGGTTCTCTTTCCCGTCGCAATTCGGACACCAAGTCCATGAAAGTCTCCTCCAGCTAGCACAAGAAAGGCGTCTACTTTCGATGAGATCGATTCGACTGTTCCAAGCTGGCATCCGAGGATCTGTCCGTCATACTTCAGCTCTCCATCTGCTTTTCCTACTAGGACGGTTTTTCCTGCCTCTTCTAGGATGCACTTCGCCTTTTCCAATTCAGCAATATGCTGGATTACGGACGCGAGTCCGATAACTCGTTCTTTCCTGAGCTCTGTCAGAGCCTTTCGGACAACTCGGGCCACATCTGGTGAAGCCCTTGCCTCAATGAAGAGACACTTCTCATTGTTAGTCCCAAGAGGTTCAGAGTGGCCTATGTGGACAACGAGTTCAGCACCTAAGGCTGACGCTTCGTTCAGCGCAAGGTCGCAGGAGCCGTAACATGGATCTGCCGAAATTATGACCTCGGCTGAAGTTCGGCTCTCAACCAGTCGTGAGAGCTGAAACGCAGTTGGCCGAAGTCCCTCGGGCACCTGTAGCAGGACTCGCTTCAGGTTCCGTCTGGTTATCTCGCTTATGATCCTTTCTTGCTCTAGATCCAACAATTCACTTTGGAGTCCTTGCCGGGATTTTCAGGAGGCATATGGGCTTCAACTATCTTCGTCGTTTCGATCTCCGCTGAGTGCTTCGCTTTCCCGAGGATTTCAGCCGTCCTTCTACTCTGGCAACATCTAGGTATGCTTGGATCACAGTGTCAGGATTGAGGCTCATCGAATCTATTTCATTCTCTACGAGGAAGACTCGGACCTCCTCAAAGTCTGACGGTGACTGCCCGCATATTCCTACCTTGACACGAGGTTTGGCTGAATGCGCTACCTTGATGAGTTGCGCAATTGATCTCTTAACTGCCTCATTTCTCTCGTCGAAGAGATGTGCAAGTAGCTCGGAATCCCTGTCTATGCCTAGAACTAGTTGTGTGAGATCGTTGCTGCCGATACTGAATCCGTCGAATCGCTTGGCAAACTCGTCTGCAAGGATGACATTGCTAGGTATCTCAGCCATGCAATATAGCTCCAACCCGTTTCTACCTCGTTCGAGTCCCTCCTCCCGAAGTACTTTGATAACCTGATCAGCTTCTTCGACGGTCCTGCAGAATGGGAACATTATCTTTACATTGGTGAGCTTCATTTCGTCTCTGACCTTTCTCAATGCCTTGCATTCAAGACGGAAGGCTCGAGAATAGTCTCCTCCATAGTATCTACTGCAACCCCTGTACCCGATCATGGGGTTGCTCTCAGTGGGCTCATATAACCATCCGCCGATGAGGTTTGCGTATTCATTGCTCTTGAAATCCGAGAGGCGAACTATGA
>CAZFRJ010000129.1:0-2450 GCA_964521355.1 uncultured Candidatus Bathyarchaeia archaeon
AACTATGACCCCTTCGAAACCTTTAAGGTTCGAACACTCCACTCATTTTCGTTACCGGTGGGACTTTGGGACTGGTAAGCTGGGCACGGGCAAGCAGTCCTTGGCTTATTCATTTCAATAGTGCTGGATGTAACGCATGTGACATAGAGATCGTGGCAGCACTGACGCCAAGGTTCGACCTTGAGAGATTCGGTGCCCTGTTGAAAGGAAGCCCGCGCCACGCTGATGTCTTGGTCGTTACTGGAACTGTAACGAGGCAGACGAGGGACCGCATAATTCGTATTTGGGAACAGATGCCAGAGCCAAAATTCGCTGTGGCCGTAGGCAACTGCTGCGTAAGCGGAGGCGTCTTTAGAGGCTGCTACAACTCTTACCCTGGGCTTGATTCCGTGATTCCTGTTGCCGCTTACGTCTATGGCTGTCCTCCAAAACCCGAGAACATAATCCATGGAGTAGCCACACTTCTCGGCAAGATTCGAGGTGGCTAGAAGTGAGCTTGGAAGCAGAACAGAAACTAGCCTTGGGGCTTAAGGAGCTGCTGGGCGATCGAGTCTCTGATATTAAGGTGCAAAGGGCCAGGAGCATCTTCGTTACGGTGAAAGCGGAAGACTACAAGGAGTCGATAAGAAAGGTCATCGAGAAATACGGAATAACTCACATTTCGACGATTACAGGCGCGGATTCTGGTCCGACAATAGATGTTATGCCTCACCTCTCTCATGCCGGGACGAAGATAACGTTCAAGGCAGCCGTTCCGAAGACCGCAGCTGAAATTGACACCTTGACGGATATACTGCCGGGAGCAGTCATGTACGAAAGAGAAGTGCACGATTTGTTGGGAGTCAAGTTCAAGGGACATCCGAATCTGGCCAGGTTAGTGATCTCTGATGACTGGCCAAGCGATGTGCACCCTCTGAGAAAGGAGTACAAGGTCATACGACCTGAGCCAATCAGGAAGATGTGACGCCCATGCCTGAGTTTAGTGTTATTGTCGGTCCGCAACATCCAGCATTGAAGGAGCCGGAAAGCTTCACATTCTGGGTTGACGGAGAGGATGTTGTCCGCGCCGAAGTGAGGATAGGATACGCTCATAGAGGAATAGAGAAGGCTGCGGAATCCAGAACTTACATACAGAATATTCCGCTTATTGAACGCATCTGCGGAATATGCAATGTTGCTCACACCATCTGCTACACTCAGAACGTAGAGTATCTTTATGGACGAGAGATTCCCAGACGCGCAGAGTATATTCGAACCATAATTGAGGAGTTGAACCGCATACACAGCCACCTTCTCTGGGTCGGAATCGCAGGACATGAAATCGGCTTCGACACTTTGCTCATGTATGTGTGGCGTGACCGCGAGGTGGTCATGGATCTGATAGAAGAGATGACTGGCAACCGAGTCTCGACCGCACTCATGACTGTAGGAGGCGTAACAAGAGACATCACCCCTGAATTGGCCACAAGGTTGAGGAAAGGCCTCGACATCCTAGAAGAACGAACAAAGTACTATGAGAAGATCGCCGCAGGCGAGTCAACAATACTAGCAAGGACGAAAGGGATCGGTATACTCACACGCGACGAGGCAATGAAGCATTGCGCCGTCGGCCCCACACTTCGAGCCTCCGGAATCAAATCTGACATTAGAGCCGACGATCCCTACGCAGCTCACGACGAGGTTCCCTTCGACGTGATAACAAGTGACACATGCGATCTATTCGGCCGGGTCGTCGTCAGGGTCTATGAAACCATCGAGTCCATCAAACAAGTGCGCTACTGCCTAGACCACTTGCCAAGCGGACCGATCCGAATCCGCCTGCCGAACACTCCGCCCCGAGGCGAATCATTGAGCAGAGTGGAAGCCCCACGTGGCGAGGACATACACTACGTCAGATCTGATGGATCAGATAGGCCGGCGAGGTACAAAGTCCGAGCTCCAACACTTGGAAACCTAGCGGGACTAGTCGAGATGCTAACATCGAAGGGAAACTATAAGGTTCATGTCGCAGATATTCCAATAATCCTAGCGGGAATCGACCCCTGCATGTGTTGTATGGATAGGACAGCGAGGTTCATTGAACCCTCAAGAAACAAAGAATGGGTGTGGACCTGGGATCAACTCAAGAAGTATGGGAGAGAGTGAAAGATAATGGCGATGCAGAGAGAGTTGCTTAGGCACATATTCAAGAAGGCAGCTACCCTCAGATACCCCTTCAAGGACAAGGAGAAAGTACACATACCCAGCGACTTCAGAGGCAAGATCGCCTTCTACAGAGACCGGTGCATCGGATGCTCGATGTGCTTCAGGGTCTGCCCAGCAGAGGTGATTGAGATGATTGAAGACGAGAAGGGAAAGCGCCCGATGTTCTACCTTGACAGGTGCACTCACTGCGCCCAATGCGAAGGCGTTTGCCCCACCAAGTCGATTGAACTCACATCGCAGTATGA
>CAZFRJ010000130.1:0-2444 GCA_964521355.1 uncultured Candidatus Bathyarchaeia archaeon
ATGCGTACAAGATCTGAAAGACGAGTGGATCTCCGATCAAGACTGCTTTCAAATCCAGAGGGACTGGTTCCGGCGACAATGTCTTCGTCGTTATGAACCCGTAGCGTTCTGCCGGATCCTCGATCACAATCTGACCATTCTTCACCGCTCTCTTCAACCCATCCCATGAGAACGGGTTCTTGAACAGCTCCTCGACCGGGATTACTAGGAACCCGCCGTTGGCTTTGTGAAGCGACCCGGCGATAATTAGAGTGAAGTCGGTCGTCAGCGCGCCAAAGACTGCTTCCTTCTCGATCCTCCCGAACAGATTTGTGTAGGTTGGGTTTAGCTCCATCACTACCGGAGCGCCTTTGAGGCCTGAGCAGTCGGCTACGACATTCACCTCATATTTCCTCAGGGGGAACTCTCGTAGCCACGGAGTGGCAAATGGCATAGTAGCCTGAACGCTTGGTTTGGCGATGAACTGCTCATAATGCTCAATCATGTCATTCTGCACGTCCTTCAAATAGGCACTGACTTCCGGAAGATCCTTGTATTTCTCAACCAGTTCGGCGATCATCGGGCCGATGGCGTAGAGAGCGATCTCCTTGTCCGCTTGGGCCAATTCCTCGCCAAGCTTCTTCTCCAGTTCACGGATGTCTCTGACAGCATCCTTGAACCGCGTTTCTAATGCTTCGCGCCTCTTCAGGATCTCCTCTCGAGTTCTCTCACCTAAGCTGAGAAACTCTTCCTCTGTCAAAGGTTTGCCCTGGACGACAGGGACGAAGATGGGACCGATCTGGGTGATCTGAAAGAGGAACCCGTCTCTCCTTGCCTTCTCTGCCAGCTCTGTTAGGAGGTCTTCTCGTTTCTTCTCGTATCCCTTTGATATCGTCTCTCGTTTCTCTTGGTAGTCCTTGCTTTCGAAGGTCTTCTGAATTGCCTTTCGAGCCTCTTCCACAAGCGACTTCATGTCTCTCTTGAAGATGTTTCCCAGTCCAGCAGGCAATCGCAAAGCGTTTGGTTGATATGTGTTGCGAAAGTTGTTCACGTAGCACCAATCAGAGGGCAAAGGCTTACTCTTTGCAAACTCCTCTAGGAAACTCTTCACTGCGGTTGTTCGGCCTGTTCCAGGCCAGCCTGCGACATAGATATTGAAGCCTTTCTCTTTTATCTCCAAGCCGAACTTCAGTGCCTTTACCGCTCTTTCCTGGCCCACAATTGTATCTAGAGGAACTGCGTTCTCAGTCGTCTCGCAAGTTACGATAGAGGCCTCGCAGGGGCAGCGAAGCTGTGAAGGTTTGAGCTCATCTACCATCGATATCAGCCCTAGGACATCTATCGTTAAGCGTAGGCAGTTGCTTCCAAATCAGCTTTTCGAATATTGGGCTGCAGGTGTGCCCCTTGCAGCGATCTTCCGGTCTATGACGGTCGAATTGCTGCTAGAATGTGCTCAACAAAACGCTCCTCAGGCAGCGCTCCCACAACTGCAGCACCATGTACAACTCGACTGGATTCCAATTCAAAGCCAAGTGACAACGAGATCCGCCTTCATCATTCAGTTTGTCTGCGGAAAATCCGGTTTGTTCTGGCTAGCATGTACTGTGAGAAGACTGAGACTGTGTTCAAAGGATTCAGGATGATCCTTACAGTAGCGAACAGTTTCGCGTGGCATCAGTTTCGAATATAGGGTGCCTCACGTCGCCTCTTGGACTCAGACAGCTTGATTACAGACAGCAACTTGTCCATGGGTCTCAATTGGAGCACTCCTGCCTTGGCCGCAGACTGTAACAGGTCGTGTGCCTCCTGAGTTCGAGGTATCACTGTGCACCATCCCACCTCGGAACCCGCATGTCCAATTGAAATGTCGGCCAGTTCAGCCGTGAAATCTTGGCACTTGCTGCATCCGGGATGTGTGTAGGGTTCCAAGTCTTTGACAGAAATGTCGAGCTTTGCCTCGTTGCCATCGTATGCTTTCAGATGTCCGTTCCTTATCTCGATCTTGTTGATCCTATCAAGATCTAGCTTTTGCTGCTCCTTGAGGTAGTCAATGAAGAGAGGGTTGTACCGGTATGTATTGTAGCAGAAGAGACCTACGGCGAGTTTGACTTGTTCCGCAAGTTTCCGTGCGCTGTGTGGGGATGTCGCAATTCTTCGAAGTGCTTGGATTTGACACGGCATCCCGACAAAGGCAAGATTGGAACTGGGGTACCCAGCCGCTGACTCTGCCAGCTCGCCCAGAGAGCCCGTTGCGGTATATTTTGAGCCTGCGTTCAACAGCAATTCGTCCCTTGTGCTTGCGATCGTGGGGCGCGGCCTCCAAGGCGCTCCGGAGTTTCTTCCCACAAGTACGGCATGGTCGACTAGCTTCGTTTCAAGGGCGTGCTGAAGAAGTGCCGTAATTACGCCGCCATCCTGAGATCTGTCAAGGATTCCTTCATCCGAGCATCGTGCCGAGAATGTCC
>CAZFRJ010000131.1:0-2438 GCA_964521355.1 uncultured Candidatus Bathyarchaeia archaeon
CTACAACGACTTTGGCGATCTTCTTCGCAAAACTGTCAAGCCTTCTCTGAAGCGGGGTCTCCTCTTCCTCAGCCTCCTGAACGAGTTCGGCGATCTTTCCGAATTCCGTTCTCATCCCGGTGGCTGTGACCACGCTCTTGCCGCGGCCGTAGACGATTTGGGTTGCTGTGAGGATCATGTTACGCCTATCATTGACATTCGTGTCGGGAGGCAGTATGGCCGAGGCGTCTTTGTTTACTGGGGTGGATTCTCCTGTCAAGACTGCCTCGTTGGTCTTCAGCTCGACGCTTTCTATGAGCCTTCCGTCTGCAGAAACGATGTCTCCGGATTCCAAGATCAGAATGTCTCCAGGGACGATCTCACGTGCAGGAATAATCGCCTCTTTGTCGTGACGAACTACACGGGCCTTGGGTGCCGCAAGCTTTCTCAGGGCTTCTAGAGCTTTCTCGGCTCGATATTCTTGGACGAATCCAGCAACGGCAACAAGAATTACAATAGCGCCTATTACGATTGCATCAGCGTATGTTTCAAGCGCATCTTTCGGTGGTTGTCCGGGAAGAGGGGGCTGTTGAAGCTCATAGTAGCCAATCGCCACCGAGAAAACGATAGCCGCAATGAGAAGGAGGATGAATATGTCCTTGAACTCGCTTAGAAACATCTGGAGTGGTGTTCGTCGTCTTTTTTCTCTGAGTTCGTTGAATCCGTACTGTTGAAGACGAGTCTTGGCTTCTTCGTCGTCTAATCCGTTCTTGGTGCTGCTTAGCTTCTCTAGGACTTGATCGGTCGGGTTTGCGTGCCAAGGCTCAGCCATTTCAATCCTCTTCGGGGTTAAGCGGTTCATCCAAGCAGCTTGACTATCAACGGTGCAAAGACTGAGGAAACCAGCGACATGACCGTTATCATGGTGTTGAGTGAGGGTCCCGCGGTATCCTTGAACGGGTCGCCAACCGTGTCTCCTACCACTGCGGCCTTATGAGCGTCTGAGCCTTCTCCTCCGAAGCCCCCTGCTTCTATGTACTTCTTGGCATTGTCCCAAGTACCTCCGGCATTTGCCATCAGCAGAGCGAAGATAATTCCTGTGACGATGCTGCCAGCCAAAAATCCGCCCAGAGCTTCCTTTCCTAGAATGAAGCCGACCGCTAGGGGCGCTATGATGGCTAGGACGCACGGCAGGATCAACTCCTTCAAGGCCCCTTTGGCCGCTATGTCAACGCATTTGGCATAATCTGGTTTCGCTTTTCCCTCCATCAGTCCCGGTATCTCCTTGAATTGTCTCCTGACCTCCTCGATCATTCTGAAAGCGTTCTTTCCTACGGCGAGTATCAGTAGCGCTGAAAGAACTGGAGGCATCATGCCGCCAAGAAAAACGCCCACAACGACATCTGGCTTCATTAGGTTGAAGATGCTGACCTCAACAATTTCTCCGTACGCCGCGAACAATGCAAGCACGGTGAGGGCTGCTGCCCCTATCGCGAAACCCTTCGTTATGGCCTTTGCCGTGTTGCCCGCAGCGTCCAATCTATCGGCTACCGCAACAACTTCATGTCCCAAACCCGACTGCTCTGCTATCCCCTTGGCATTGTCAACGATTGGCCCGTAGGCGTCCGCTGAGATTATCATTCCAACTATGGATAGCATCCCTACGGCTGATATCGCAACTCCGTATACCTGCGTGACGCCGTACATTCCAGCCAGATGCCACGACGCCCAAGTTGCAGCGCAAATGCCTATAATGGGAGGAACCATGCTCATGATTCCGTAGGAGAAGCCTGACAGAATACTCACGGCAGCTCCGGTTCTCGCGGCTTCCGCAGTCTTCAAGACAGGGGTTCTGTCTATTGATGTGAAGAAATCTGTTGTTACGCCAATGACCATTCCTGCGACCAGTCCTGAAACTGTTGCGTAGAATATCCCGAGGCCTTTCTCCCCAATTCCCAATAAGTGGATTGCTAGGAATGTTATGGCAGCAAATATGAGACATGTAGAAAATGTTCCCCTATTGAGGGCTGCACCGGGGTTACCTCGTTTTCCGACTCTCACAAAGAGCATACCTATCATGGATGCAAGAAGCCCGGCTGCAGCGACCAATATCGGCAGGATCACATAGGCCACATTCTTCAGTGTTTCCCAGCCTATTATCATCGCAGCGACCAAGCTGGCAATGTACGAGTCAATCAAGTCAGCGCCCATTCCAGCGACATCTCCCACATTGTCCCCCACGTTATCTGCAATCACGGCTGGGTTTCTAGGGTCGTCCTCAGGAATGCCGATCTCAACTTTGCCGACAAGGTCCGCACCCACATCGGCGGTTTTTGTGTAGATGCCTCCACCAGCCTTCGCGAAAAGCGCTAGAGCACTTGCGCCAAAGCTGAACCCTAGAATGACGTGTGGCTCTCCGTAGATGTAGTATAGGATGGTTATTCCAAGCAAGGCCAGTC
>CAZFRJ010000132.1:0-2433 GCA_964521355.1 uncultured Candidatus Bathyarchaeia archaeon
GGAATGCTGGGAGTAATCGAAGTAGTCACAACCACGGTTCTTGTAATGTTTGGCGTTCCCTTGAGCGTGGCCGCCTCTGCTACTCTGCTAGCCAGAATCGCGACGTTCTGGTTTGACCTTCCAATCACAGGCGTCGCAGCATCATACTACGGTGCGAAGTATGTTGTGGGGCTGGCCTCCGGCATGTCACGTTCTGTCAGGTAATTGCATGACTTCGAACACAATACTCAAATCAACTGCCGCGGCTGGCGAAGTTCTTAGCGGGTGATAGAAAACGTCAAAGCAATGTCTTCTATGCAAGCATAACGCAGCACCATCCAGTGATCTTTGCACGATTCACGAGGCTGCGGAGTCCAACGTGAAGACTAGATTTAGCGATTGGGTGAGATCTTTTGATGGAAGCATTTCGATGGAAGACTATCTGAAGACAATTGTCAAGCTACCAGAAACTGGAGAAAAGGCCAAAGAGGTTGCGATTTACCTGCTCAAGAAGTAGATTGACTTGGCGAAAACGCTAGTCATTTGCGAGAAGCCGGATGCAGCCAAACGAATAGCAGAATCCTTGGGAAACAAAGGCCAAATCCTAAGGCGCACGAAGAGAGGCGTTCCGGTCTACGAGGTTGTCAGACCTGACGAAACGATCTATGTTTGTTCTGCGATTGGGCACCTATACTCGGTCGGCCAGAAACAAGGAGCAACTCGAAGGGCGTGTCCAGTCTGGGATACAGCATGGAAGCCCAGACATCTGATTGAGCGAGACCAAGAGCGACTACAGACTTGGATAGGGCAGATCAGCCAACTGTCCCAAGAAGCCGACCGCTTTGTTAACGCCTGCGACTATGACATTGAAGGCTCAGTAATCGGGGCCATGATTCTTAAGTACGCCTGCAACGGCGCACATCGAAACGCTAGGAGAATGAAATTCAGCACTTTGACGAGAAGGGAGCTTCAAGAAGCTTATGCCAACTCATCGGCGGAACTCGATATCACCTTGGTCAATGCTGGAATGTGCCGGCACGAAGTAGACTGGATGTACGGCATCAACTTGTCACGTGCGCTCACTGCCTCTGCACTTGAACATGGCGAAGTCTATTCCACGTTAAGTACAGGCCGAGTTCAAGGCCCAACCCTTAGATTCGTTGTGGATCGCGAAGAACAGATCAGCTGTTTTGTCCCCGCCCCATACTGGACGATAGAGACGGTCATCAGAGTAGGTAGAAACACAGTCAGCGCAGAATACGAAAAGGAGAAGATAAGCTCAAAGGGTGAAGCCGACAAGGTGATCACAGATTGCACAGGAGAATCTGGAGCAATCACAAATGTCGAGAGCCACAGGTCGAGGATCTACCCACCTGCACCCTTTGACTTGTCGGCACTTCAAGCGGAAGCATATAGACACTTTGGGCTCAGACCTAGCTTCACACTTGGAATAGCTGAGCGTCTCTACCTGGATGCTCTCATAAGCTATCCAAGAACGTCAAGTCAGAAGTTGCCTCCTAGCATAGGATATCGCAGCATCTTAGAGAATTTGTCGACTCTGAAAGAGTATGCAGCAAGAATCTCAGGAATTCTGCGTCTCCCTTCGCTCAGTCCAAGCGAGGGCGAAAGATCCGACCCAGCTCACCCGGCAATATACCCCACAGGAAACATACCTCAACATGGACTGCAGCCACGTGAGCTCAAAATCTACGATCTCATTGTTCGCAGATTCATAGCAACGTTTGGAGCACCTGCTGAACGACAAAGCGAGAAGGCATCGGTTTCTGTCAAGGGACACGTATTCTATCTCAGAGGAGTCCGAGTCTTGACTAGAGGATGGATCGATCTGTACGAGCCCTATGCCCGCTTGGAGGAAACGCCTCTTCCACCATTGAGCGTTGGCCAGACTGTCGAAATCGCTAAGATCGCCGCCGCAGAGAAGTTGACTCAGCCCCCGCCAAGGTTCAATCCGAGCAGTCTCCTTAGGCTTATGGAAAGCCAGAACATCGGAACCAAAGCGACACGTGCCAACATAGTTGACACATTGTATGACCGGGGCTACGTAATCGGAGAAGGAATGACTCCTACACCATTGGCCATCAATGTCATTGAGGTTCTGAAGAAATACTGCCCGAAAATCATCGAAACCAGCTTCACACGCGAACTTGAGGAAAAGATGCAGGACATCGAGTCTGGTAAAGAGCAGAGAGAACATGTTCTGGTTGAGGCGATCGAGCATTTGAGGCCGGTGATGAATGAACTTGAAGCCAAGACCGCCGAACTGGGAACCGAACTTGGGAAGACCATCAGAGAAACAAGATTAGCGCAGGCATCTCTCTCAGTTCCATGCCCACAGTGCAATTCGAGGCTTGTCGTTGTCCGAAACAGCAAGACAGGAAAGCGATTCATAGGGTGCACCGGACGATGGAAGGAGGGCTGTTCTTTTTCTCTGCC
>CAZFRJ010000133.1:0-2416 GCA_964521355.1 uncultured Candidatus Bathyarchaeia archaeon
AATGAGCCCTAGCCAGAAACCGACGATGATTGTCAACTTCAAGACATACCCTGAGGCAACGGGTCAAAGGGCACAGGACCTCTCGAAGGCTCTTGACGATGTTCAGAAGGAGACGGGAATTAACATCATTGCGGCCGCGCAGACAACCGACATCTTTTTGATAAGCCAACATGTCGAGATCCCCGTATTCGCTCAACACTTGGACCCCTTTCCACAGGGGGCGTACACTGGTCATGTCACGCCCGAAGCACTCAGACAGGTGGGAGGTCGTGGGACCCTGCTCAATCATTCGGAGAGGCAGTTAGGGCTAAGAGTGATTGAGGAGACTATACAGCGAGTCAGAGCTCTAGGCCTAACCTCCGTCGTGTGCGCTAACAACGCCTATGTGGGCGCTGCGAGTGCAGCGTTAGGACCCGACTTTGTTGCGGTAGAGCCGCCGGAGCTGATAGGAACAGGCGTTGCTGTCTCAAAGGCGAGGCCTGAAGTTGTGACTGACACTGTCGCCCTGATAAGAAGAGTTAGTCCGAACATCGTGATTCTATGTGGTGCGGGAATCACAGACGGTCGAGATGCTTCATCAGCCTTACGGCTGGGGGTCCAAGGAATTCTTGTTTCAAGTGGAGTTGTTAAAGCGAAGGATCCCAGACAAGCAGCCTTAGACTTGGCCTGTGCTATGACAAGGGGCGCCTAGAACACCACTTCGCGTTGTAGGCACAGATGTCAGACCGCCTGTTCAAGCAATTGGAATAGGTCGAGAACTCTCGTTTGCGAAGACATTGCCCTTGCTGCATCAGAGAGATTGGTTAGGCAGAATGGGCATGCTGTAATCAGTGAACTGGCACCCGCCGCTTCTGCTTCCCTAATTCTCTCCTGCGCAGTTTCAGATGCCAGGTCAGGATACGCTGATCTCACTCCTCCACCTGCTCCACAACACCACGCGTCTTCTCTATTCCTGTACATCTCCACTAGTTCAACGCCCGGGATCGACCTCAGAATCCTTCTGGGCTTCTCAAACCACTCTTGCCTAAACTTCTTCACCTCGCTCGGCTCAATTGAGGCTCTGCCTTTCACGTGAGCAGTAATATGTCGTCCGAGATGACATGGGTCATGCCAGGTGACCCTTTGACTGAAGGGTTTACTGGGGGTCAAGGCCTTCTTGTCTAGGAGATCGGCAAAGAACTCTACGGCATGCACCACTTCAAAGGGCAACTTGCCAACATACTTGGAATAGTCAACCTTGAAGGTTCGGAAGCATCCAGCGCAACTGAAAAGGACTTTCTTCGCACCTGCATGTTCGAGAGCTTCAAGGTTCTTCTCAAGCAGTTGCCTGACTACTGAAACCTGACCGATCCTGAGCGCCGGTGACCCGCAGCAAACCTCATTGCGCATAACGCTGAAATCGAGTCCAAGCTTTTCAAGAAGTCTTGCGGTGGATCTTGCGACATCGCTTTGTCTGTATGCCGCCGTGCATCCGACAAAATAGATGAGATCTGCCTTTCGGTCTTTCGGGTTTTGCATCCAGCTTGTGCGCATCTCGTGCTTCTCGTTGTAAGGGTTATTGTTCATCTGAACGGACTGTAAGAACGCACTGTGTTTTTCGTGTGATTGAACACCGGCATCCACACATGCCGCTCTCAGCGCTTCGATGATCTCGGTCGTCGGAATGTTGTTCTCACATTGGACTTGGCAGTTTCCACAAGTCGGGCAACGCAGTAGAATATCTGCCATCTCTTCGCTTGGTTGAAGCGTGCCTTCGATTACGGCTCGCGCTATCCACATCTTTCCGGAACCGTAGTGTGATTCCCATCCGTACTTCTTGCCTGCCGTGCAATTCGTCAATATGCCTGTATAGTCTCTGTATCCGACTCTGTCAGGTTCTCCCGAATAGCAGAATCTGCATGCTCTACAATGTATGCACCGGTAGATGTAGCTCTTGTACTGGTCAATCTTTGACAGTGCGGCCACCCACGTGTGGTAGAGTCAATCGTCCGGGATGCATTATCCCGTGAGGATCAAGGATGTTCTTGATCCTCGTTAGCAGATCGAAATAGTCTCTTGCCATGGAGAACGTCTTGGGCGAATGAATCGTCGGGTCAGGCCTGTAGTTCAGCCACCCCTTAGATAGGAAAATGTCCGTCGTTTCTCGGTTGAAATCCTGAACCCTCTTCAACTCTTTGGGATCGCTAGGATCAAAACAAACGATCGGCATGCAAATTGCCTGTCTTCCGTGGTCAATAGATGCAACCCAAAGAACGGGGGGGATTCCGTAGTTTGCCATTTTTTCTTCAGCGATTCTGCAGAACTGTGAAGCATCTCTCCATGGAGTGTACCATGTAATGAACAGGAATGAACCCCTGAACAACGCATACGGAATGGCTATCTTGTTGGGCTTCGTGAGACGGCTAGCTTTCTGCCT
>CAZFRJ010000134.1:0-2414 GCA_964521355.1 uncultured Candidatus Bathyarchaeia archaeon
CATCGTACCCGTTAAGAGCCTTTCTGCCATGAAGCGATCTGAAATGTAGCCAAAACTGCCATAGTTCTGCGTGTTGATTACAAAGGATTCGATCGCCTTACCCTGATGCTGTCGCTATCACTCAGTTCCTCATGAGTCGGCTTAGAAGGACTCCTTGTGCAGGCCCCGTCACCGAGCATCCGCCGGCTGAAGATGCGGGCCGCTACTTTGGAATTTACAAGCCTCTGGAGCGATAGTCACACACAAAATCTCTTATTTACTTAGCTTCCTTCAGTGGGCCAATTCGAGTTGAGTGAACCATGCTTCCTAGCTTCACAGAGCAAGACATGAGGGAAGCTACTAAACTGTTGCAGGATCTTGTCCGCATAGACACGACCAACCCTCCGGGAAATGAAGGTAAGGCATCAGAGTTCCTGAAAAGGGTCTTCGATAGCGAGAAGATCGAATGTGACATCGTTGGTCCTGAAAATCGTGAGAGCTTCGTGTCACGACTTCCTGGGAGAGCCGCAAAGCCACGGCTGCTCTTGCTTTCACATACTGATGTTGTTCCGGTGACGGATGTCTCCAAGTGGAGGCATCCCCCTTTCTCGGCCGAGATCGAGGGGGAGTGGCTGTACGGGAGAGGCGCATGCGATGACAAGTTCGATGTAGCTGTAGAAGCGATGACGATGATTCTACTTAAGAGGCATAATGTCAAGTTGAATGGAACATTGATTTTTGCGGCGACTGCGGATGAGGAGGCTGGGGCACAGCACGGATGTGGCTGGCTGGTCAACAACGCTCCAGACAGGGTGAAGGCCGAGTATGTTCTCAATGAGGGCGGAGGTGCACCAGTTAAGATCGGTGGTAAGATCTTCTATACGGTGGGCTTCGGTGAGAAGGGGATCTGTTGGTTCAAGCTGAAATCAAGAGGCAAGGCCGGGCACGGTTCGATTCCAACGCTTGGTGACAATGCGAATCTGAAGATGGCTGAAGCCTTCAGCAGATTGGCGAGATACAAACCTGAAATTGTGATCCTGCCGGAAGTCAAGGAGGCGCTTCTCCAATTTGCGGGGGCCCTGATGGGTGAGCAAGGTGAGAAGATAGTCGCCGAGATGGCTACCCCGGACAAGATTGACGCACTGTTGAATCAAGTCGCCTCCTTTGAGAAGGAGTTGGCAGAGATGGCTAGGGCCCTAACAAGGATGACGATCTCGCCGAATGTGATACATGGAGGTAACAAGGCCAATGTCATTCCTGATGTCTGCGAGGCTGAGGTTGATACGAGAATCCTGCCCGGACAAGACGAGAAGTATGCTGTCAGCACCATCCAAAGAGCAATCGAAGGAACTGGAGTCGAGATAGAATCGACCCGCTATCAAGCGTCTTCGTCGTCGCCAACCAAGACCCCCTTCCTCGACACTCTTTCCCAAATCCTGAGGAAACATGCAGGCGACGTGAACGTTGTAGCTCAACTCAACACAGGTATGACCGATAGCCGCTTTTTCAGGCAGATGGGGGCTGAGGCATATGGATTCATACCAAGTAGTCCTACGCAGAACATCAAGGAAATCCTTCCGGGAATTCATGGAGACAACGAGAAGATCGACATACCGAGCATAGAGTTTGCCACCAGATTCCTGTTGGAAGCGTCTCAGGCCGTCTTGAAGTAGAAGCCACGCGATTAGGTGGGCCCACCCCCTTAGGCAGGTAACGGTACTGGTAACGGTAGATGGTAACAGCTTGGGCCAGCGACCTCAACTGTTAACACGTAGCTTGCTTGGAGCATCGGAGGATTGAATCTGTGCTTCGGAAAGGTATATACTTGGAACTCGGGCAGGTTGGCACGTTCAAGCAACCTGGCGTTTGAGGCGTTTGGGATAGAAATCTATGAGAACAGATTTCTCCGGAACTTTTTCGATGGTTGCACGATGCGAAAGAACCGGTGAGCTGGGCGTCTGTGTTTCAACTGCAGTTCCGGCTGTGGGTTCAATAGTGCCGCATGCAGAACTTGATGTAGCGGCAATTGCGACCCAAGCTACTTCAAATGTGATGTATGGCGTCAAAGGGCTTCAACTCATTAAGCTAGGTTTGTCGCCGAGTAGTGCCTTGGATGCTCTGCTTCGGGAGGACGAGAAGAGGGAAGTTAGACAGGTGATAATGATTGACAAGGACGGGAGGACCGCGGCCTTCACCGGAAGAGAAACGGTTGAGTGGAAGGGGCACCTCACTGGAAGAAACTATGCAACTGCAGGAAACATGCTTGTGGGACCGCAGGTGATCGAAGCAATGGCGAAAACGTTTGAGTCCGCGGACGGGCCGCTGGAGGAAAGACTGATGAAGGTGCTCGAAGCCGGGCAGAACGCAGGCGGAGACAAGCGAGGCAGAGTTTCCGCTGCGCTACTAGTCATGAAGAGGCTTGAAGCCGATAGTCC
>CAZFRJ010000135.1:0-2367 GCA_964521355.1 uncultured Candidatus Bathyarchaeia archaeon
AAGTCACTTCTCTTTCAGGGAGTCCGATCAGAAAAGGTGAACTCGTTCCTTGACGAAGTCATGCCTGGCTTGACTGCGAAGGTCTTTAGAACGCATCATGCAACGAAAGTCGTGAAAGAATACCTTGCTAGCGCCAAGGTCACATCTAAGGATGATGACACTGTTAAGAAGCACACCGCTACAATGGCGAATCTTCAAGCTGCGATGACCTGCAACCACAAACGAAAGCTGCCAAAGAACTGGAACGAATCAATGGCGAAGAAACAGCAGCGCCTAAGAGAACTCAGAAAGAAGGGAAAGAAGAAACAGGTCAAAGCCCTCTCAATGAGAATCAATCTGCTTAAAGCGACAAGGGACTACAATCTCGGCACATCGCTCAGAAGCTACGTAGACCCACGAACATATGCGGAGTGGGGTAGAGGAGTCAACTATGATTGGAAGAAGTACTACCCTAAGACGCTTCAGAGAAAGTTCACGTGGGTCGATAAGACGAAGTACGCCTAATGCCTTAACCTACGGGCACACCCGGCGCATGTCTGAACAAGCTATCTCATGATCCTGACGCCGGAACCCTTCGGATATTTCTCTGCCAACTCCAAGAGTGAAAGGCATTTTCCCCCGGCTTTCTCAATCTTCTGCTTGGCTTGATTCGTGAATCTATGAGCAGCAATAGTGACTTTGCTTTCTATAGTGCCTGACCCCAAGACCCTGCCCGGGATTGCAATCACATCTCCTTTCGCGGCGTGTCTTTCGATCTGTCCGACATTGATCTCTATTCTTGATCTTCTTGGTTTGCAGAGGGAGTCCGCCACCTTTTCCCATATCGCTGCTTTGTTCTTTCTCGAAATCCTCTTGAGTTCGGATACGACTTTTCGAAGTTGAGGGTTCGTG
The DNA here is from genome assembly GCA_964521355.1 of uncultured Candidatus Bathyarchaeia archaeon. Taxonomy (GTDB): domain Archaea; phylum Thermoproteota; class Bathyarchaeia; order 40CM-2-53-6; family JALHTG01; genus JALHTG01. The sequence goes on from CAZFRJ010000135.1 coordinate 892, forward strand.
CTTCTGAAGGACATTTGATCCATCTCGTTTTCAGAGATTGCGTCTTTCCTTGGGCTTTTCTGGCTATGATGTCTTGATGTCTAATTAAACTGTTTGATCGCCATGTCGCGTTTCTCTTTCATCTGGGACGGGGTGATAGCTAGCTTCCCAGGCTTGGAGCTTTGGCACTGTATTCGAGTAGGCGGGGGACTATGAAGAAAACTTGGCACAGGCTCTATGGTCCTTTCTTGAGTTGTACTATGGCTCTTGCCAAGTCTCCCCCTGTGGATTCAAGGGCCTTCTTTGCTTCCTCTATACTGACGCCGGCCTGCTCTGAAACCAGTCGCGCATCTTCCTCTGACAACGTCTCAGCCTTGGTCAGCGGCTCCTCCTTCTGTGTGCCACCCGTTATCTGGTAGATCTGCTGGCCCTGAAGCGTGACAGCGGCTACGCTAGGCTCCTCTATGACTATCCTCTTATCATTGGTTATGATGACCACTTCTTTCGCACCCTCGATCTCCTTGACCTGCATTCCCATCTTCTGCATCGCTCTCATCGCATCCCTTCCCCCGGGGATGCCTCCCCTTGCCGCACGTAGGGCCTTGTGTGCCATCGTATCGTCCTCTCACGAAAGCGATGTGATTCTTGGCATGCCACCTAATGAATGCAACTGAGACCAGAGGTCCTGAGTTGTTTTTCTCAGAGATGTTTCTTGAACCAGTTCACTATGTGGTTCAGCCTTTCTATCCTATGTCTAGGCTTGCCGCTTCGCGAGAGTTCATGGTTCTCCCCGGGAAATCTGACCATCATCGTTTCCTTTCGAAGCTTCTTCAGGGCTGCGAAGAGTTGTTCTCCTTGCTCGATCGGGCAGCGATAGTCTTCTTCTGAGTGGATTATCAGAAGCGGAGTCTTGATCTTCTCCGCGTAGGTTATCGGAGAGTTCTCAACATAGTGTTGAAGATTCTCCCAAGGTACGCCTCCCACTTCCTCCTCTGCGAAATAGTAGCCTATATCACTGGTTCCAAAGAAACTGTACCAGTTGCTTATTGACCGCTGCGTCACAGCAGCCTTGAACCTGTCTGTATGCCCCACGACCCAATTCGTCATGAATCCTCCATATGATCCTCCGGTTACTCCGAGGCGGTCTTTATCCGCGACGCCGATGTTGATTAGATGATCCACGGACTCCATGATGTCTTTGTAGTCTCTGTCCCCATAGTCTTTCGGTATAGCGGCCGCAAATTCCTCGCCATAGGCTGCACTGCCTCTAGGGTTTGTGAACAGTACTGCGAACCCGTTGGCAGCGAGTAGCTGGAATTCCAGCATGAAGCAGTGACCGTACGCGGTCCTCGGTCCTCCATGTATCTCAACGACTGTCGGAACCCGTCCCTTTTCGTAGCCTTGCGGCTTCATGATCCACCCTTCGACTTCGACGCCATCGCTGGCCTTGAAGCTGAACCTCTCTAGGTCGCTCAACACAAGCTTGGATAGAATGTC
>CAZFRJ010000136.1:0-2359 GCA_964521355.1 uncultured Candidatus Bathyarchaeia archaeon
AAGATGCAGACAATCATGAGAATACGGGCCGAGATGCTTGACGCCGCAAGGACCTGGCTGAAATCGCATGGATACACTGAGGTTCAGATGCCTAGTCTGATCACTGCAGCAGTCGAGGGCGGATCCACACTATTCGAGGTGAAGTACTTTGATGAAAAGGCATATCTGACGCAGAGCTGGCAACTCTACGCTGAAGCAGTGATCTCGAGCCTCGGAAAAATATACACCCTCGCGCCTTCATTCAGAGCAGAAAGGTCTAGGACCAGACGACACCTCACTGAATACTGGCATCTTGAGTTAGAGGCACCGTGGGTCGACCTAGACGGCATAATGAAGGTACAAGAAGAACTTCTGTCTAGCGTATGCCACGATCTTGCAGAGAGAGTTGGCGAAGAGCTACGAACAATTGGGCGCGACCCTGACTACCTAAGGAAGTTGGACCCGCCATTTTCTAGGATATCCTATGACAAAGCGATTGACATGCTAAGAGGCGAAGGTATCGATGTTCAATGGGGGAGTGACTTGGGGTGGAGAGAAGAGAGAAAGCTAGCTCTCAAGTTTGAAAAGCCTTTCTTCGTCACTCACTATCCGAAGGGAGTCAAGGCATTCTATCACATGCCTGACCCTTCAAGGCATGAAGTTACGTTGTCAGCTGATCTTCTTGCGCCCGAAGGTTATGGAGAGATAACTGGTGGGGGCCAGAGAATACATGATCTAGATCAACTTCTCAAGAGAATCGAGGAAGAACATCTCGATTACAAGGCCTACGAGTGGTACGTTGACCTAAGGAAATATGGCACAGTTCCTCACTCAGGGTTTGGAATGGGGGTTGAAAGAACTTTGTCGTGGATATGCAGGTTGAAGCATATCAGAGACGCGATAGCCTTTCCCAGACTAATCGGCAGGGTCTATCCCTGAGGCAAGCCTATGCGTCGAGGCGAGGAGTCCCAAGACACCGTCTAGCATACCTCTCTCATGCCTTGAATCTATTGAGATAATCCTCGTAGCATCTTTCCTTCTTCAGGTAGAAACCGTACTTCACGAGAGCGACCATGGATCTCGCAGCGTCTTCAGGCGACGAGTATGACGGTATTCCCTGCTTGTCAAATCTCGATCTGACATACATAGCCATCTCTGTCTCGCCGATGTCACAGGCCACGACTGGCTTTGTGTACCTCCGTGCGACGTCAGCTATTCTGTCAACAAAGTCCTCCTGTAGACCCGGCACATGATGAAGGCCAATCACTATCAGCGCGTGGACCATTGGGTCCTCCAAGAGAATTCTTGTGGCCAATTCAAACATATCAGAAGATGCGGATCCTGTTAGATCAACCGGGTTGAGATTTGTTGCGAATCTAGGAATTACTTGCTCAACCTTCAGCTTCTCAAACTTATGGATGGTTTCGTCAGACAACTTTCTGATAGTGATTCCTCTAAGTTCGCACTCGTCTGCAGCCATTACTCCAGGTCCGCCGGCGTCCGTAAGTATGGCGACTCCGTCTCCTGAAGCTGGAGGCTGGGATGAGAAGGCCTTTCCGATGTGAAAGAAGTCGTCCATGTCCCGAGCCCTTATGACGCCTGCCTGAGCAAACGCGCTTTCGTAGATGCTGTCCGTTCCACTAAGTGCGCCTGTGTGTGACGCCGCTGCTCTTGCGCCTGAGCTTGTTCTTCCAGCCTTCAGAGCTATGATGGGCTTTCGCTTTGTTACCTCCTTGGCGACTTGAATGAACTCTCTTCCTGAGGCTATTCCTTCAGCGTATAGAAGGATGACTCTTGTCTGATCGTCTTCCTTGAGGTATGAGAGTACCTCGGGTTCACTGACATCGGCTTTGTTCCCGAAACTTACGAACTTGCTGATCCCCATCTCTCGACCGGTGAGGTAGTCTAATGCTGCGACTCCAAACGCTCCACTTTGACTGACAACCGCTAAGTTCCCAGGCACCGGTCTTGGTGTCGCAACGACCTCATCGCCGCTTTGGAGCACTTTCGTTTCTGGTAAGAAAAGCATGTCAACGCCTGAGCGTGAATCATATACCCCGAGGCAGTTTGGCCCGAGCAGTCGGATTCCTGCATTTCTCGCAATGTCCTTGACCTCCTGCTCAAGGGCCGTGTTCCCAATTTCACCAAAGCCCGCGGAAATTATCACTGCTGCCTTGACCTTCTCGGCAGCAGCCTCTCTCATCACTTGAGGAACGGGCTCCGCCGGAATCACTATCACAACGGTGTCTATCGGATCGATCACACGAGTTAGAGAGGGGTAGCACTTGTATGATAGGATCTGATCCTCATTCGGGTTGATGGGATAGAGCTCTCCCTTGAAGATGCCTCTAGTCCTATTCTCAACAAAGTTCTTGAAGAT
>CAZFRJ010000137.1:0-2338 GCA_964521355.1 uncultured Candidatus Bathyarchaeia archaeon
ACTTGGTTCTTGATGTTGTATGTGGAATGGAAGTTGACGAGAAAACTGCGAAGTGGAAGTCAGAGTACAAAGGTGAAACCTACTACTTCTGTGCCCCGACATGTAAACAGAAGTTTGACATAAATCCCGACAAGTACGTCAAGCCTGCATAGATCAGGCCTGCGGATATGGCCAACGAGGAGAGGTCACCTAACATAGAGACTATCGTGAGGTGTGTGGCTTTCAAGGAAAGGATCAGGCGTGCCGGCAAGAGTTGGCTGGACAAGAAGCCTATCCTAGTGGATAGGCCAATTGATCCGTGCGACACACTAACTCGAACGTTGGGAGTGAAGCCTTGAAAGTCACCGCAGTTGCCCATCCTATACAAGGACTGATCAAATATCACGGATTAAGAGATGCGGGTCAGCGGATCCCGTTTCACGATTCAATCTCAGTCTGCGCAGAAGCGCTTGAGACCGTCACCACAGTGGAATTTGATGAAAGGCTTTCCGATGACCTAGTTGAGATAAATGGGAGACCCGCTACAGACGAGGAGAAGAAGAGAGTCAGAATCATCCTTGACCAGCTCAGAGCAAGAAAAGGCCTGAGGGTACGCGCCAGAGTGTTGTCAGCGAACAGCCTGATGACTGGCAAGGGGCTTGGCTTCTCTGCATCCGCCTTTGCGTCCTTAGGCGTCGCGACTTGTAACGCGTTAGACTTGAGACTTGATCAGATCTCACTCTCAGAAGTCGTCAGGTTGGGCGCAGGCTCGGCTACCCGAAGCTTAGCTGGCGGATTCGCCATATGGTATGCAGACCGGCAGGGAAGATCGTACGCTGAGCAGATAGCTGCACCGGGTGACCTAGACTTTGAGATGATAATTGTTCCTATTGCTTCACCCGTGAGAACTGATGAGGCTCACAGAGATGTGGTCACTTCTCCGCTCTTCTCTGCAAGGTTGCAGTACATCGATTCCATGATCGCCACGATGAGACAAGCCTTGTCCCAAAGAGACGTGAAAGCTGTTTGCCAGTTAGCTGAAGAGGACACGCTCAACCTTCACGCCATTACCATGACATCCAAGTCGCGGATGGTTCTCTGGGAGCCACAGACTCTGATAGTCGTGAGAGAGGTTCTCCGACTGAGAGAAAAGGGCATTCCATGTTGGTACTCCATGGATACAGGTCCTTCTGTCTTCGTGAACACGCTTGGACAGTATGCAAATGAAGTTCAAGCATCGATCAGAAATTCGGGCGTGGCGCCTGTGATTCGGAGCCGAGTTGGAGGGGCGCCTCGAGTCATGCCCTAATCCAAATTTAGAGGTCATTCACGTAGGTCGTTCTTGAAAACAGCAGCCCTCTGCCTGTGCGTCGCCCGGACAGCTACATCCCGTCAACCTTGAGAAAGCTGAGGCGGAACAGTTCAATCCCAGCTTCCTTGCATGCCAAAGGAAGACCGACGTCGAAATCGTGGCAAACTATCAGCTTTCTGACATGTTTATTACCCATCTGTTCTGCGTGACTTCGGGCCAGTCTTAACACTTGACCAACAGCGTCATCTCTTGCTTTGGTTTCCACTTCGACTACTACGTCGATTCCTTCTCGATCCTGCAGAAGAACATCGACTAGTCCCGCTGGCACCTCAACGCCTGATCCAATGAACTTCATGCCTTTCTCAAGAAGAGTTGGATTGTCAGCCAACACCTTGACTATAGGACTTTCCAGCAGGCCACGATCCTGAACGTATTCTCTTGGCCCGAGACTCAAGATCCTATCAAGAGAGGAGTCGACATCAAAGTAGGCCGTTCCCAAAAGGTGCGGGAAAACATCGATGGCCGATCCGTTCTCTCTGAGAACCACGATTGGAGTGTTTGCTACATTTAGGAACTTTGACCCTGAAAGTGGAAGCACTTTCCCTCCAGAGCTGACTACTCGACCCCTCATCTGCGGACGAATGCTGCGAATGTCATCGATTAGTCGACGCACGTGCTCTGCGGCAAGCACATCAACATCGAACTCCTCAAAGTCCGTCTTCCACCTGACAGCGATCTCTCTCATTCGTTGCCTTATGCCACCCAATTTTGCTTCATAATGCGCGTTTCGCCTGAAATACAGTTCCAGTTCATACAACGTACAATTCCAGCCCCTGATCAATGAACAGAGTTACTAGATCGTACGCCAGAGTCTTTCCTCGTCTCATATATCTATCGACGGCAGCGATCGGGGCTCGGAGCTGCTCATGAACTTGGAGAGCTTTGATTGAAAAGAGTCTAGTCGCTCGATGTCCCACTAGTACGCAAAGGTGCTGAGAAGAGCTTGGATTCGGGGGCCTATCTATACGCCACGAACTCCTTGCCGAG
>CAZFRJ010000138.1:0-2322 GCA_964521355.1 uncultured Candidatus Bathyarchaeia archaeon
TTGAGGCAATTCCAGGCAAGGGAGTTACGGCCACAATTGAAGGCCATCAGGTCCTCCTTGGAAATAGGACACTGATGAAGGATAGTGGAATCGCCTCTGACACAGTCGAAGACAAGATTCAACGCCTAGAGGAGGACGGCAAGACAGTGATGATAGAGGCTGTTGACGGACGCCTTGTCGGGTTGATAGCAGTAGCCGATACTTTGAAAGAGAACTCCATCGAGGCGATCCAACGACTCAAAGAGGCGGGCATAGAGGTCACAATGCTTACTGGCGACAATGAACGAACAGCCAAAGCCATTGCCAAGAGGCTTGGAATCGAGAGAGTCATTGCAAATGTGCTGCCACATCAGAAGGCCAAAGTGATCGACAACCTGAAGGAGAGCGGAAAAAAGGTAGGCATGGTCGGGGACGGAATCAACGATGCACCGGCCCTAGCACAGGCTGACCTCGGAATCGCAATAGGAAGCGGAACCGACGTAGCGAAAGAGACTGGAGGAATAGTCCTGATCAAGGATGATCTGCGCGACGTAGTGACCGGAATACAGCTAAGCCAGAAAACGATGACGAAGATAAAGCAGAACCTCTTCTGGGCCTTCTTCTACAACATCGGACTAATTCCAGTCGCAGCCGGCGCTCTTGTTCCCTTCTTCGGTCCGCAAATATACGGCTTCCTTCCCTTCCTAGCCGCCGGAGCTATGGCCCTCAGCTCTGTCACTGTTGTAACCAATTCGTTGCTCCTGAATAGATTCAAAGCGAAACTGTAGCACCGAAAGATGACCGTTGCCCATAGGATGGCCTCTTGCATAGCAGAGTCCTTCCCATTCATAGAAGCCTTCTTTTTCAATGTACCATGTCGCTATTGCTTCTCGAAGTCGGACGGAACCCACGGAACTATTCTAATCGAGGGTTCCCTCAGATTGTTCAGAACCGCCGCGTTCAGCAACAAGGGCGTAATCGACTCCACCAATCTTGAATTCACCAGAGGCCCAACACGCAACGGCCGAAGGTTAGGTATCTCACGGACGAGATCCGAAGCGACCTCCAGCGCCTCTTCACTGTCGCCACTAATCAAGACATCAATGTTCAGGATTGAATCTAGGTCAGCTAGGTAGGATGCTGGAACGGTTTGAAAAGCTGACACGACAGGGGTAGGCGCTATCTCCTTCGCTATCATCTCTGCAGCGGATAACGGAGCCGATCCTTGCTCAGACGGGAAGGGCCGGTACTCGAAGAGCCCTCTCACACGTGTCATAGGAACTACTGTAGATATCACGGCCTGTTCTGGTCTCAGGCTGGTCTTTACGTTCCTCATAACCTCGGTGGCATATTGCGATGGGATTGCCACCACAACCACATCTGAAAACCTAACGATCTCAGGGTTCAGGCCGCCTTCGATCCTTCCTCTCATTCTCTCTCCATGATATCCTCTCGCTATGCTACTGTAGCTACGCGCTACTGAACGTGCGTTATCTTGATAGCGTGAGCCAAGGTAGATCTCGTGGTTCAAAGACCATCTCAACGCAAGGCCTTTGCCCATGTTGCCGGTTCCACCCACTATGCCAATTCTCATAGAAAGCAGCCACCGGCGACTTCGTCCTGTCCGGATACAGCTACATCGCTACGGACTAGTGTCATCTGCTAGCACCTCTTGACTATCATGAGGTCAAGTCTCTGACATTAACATCACGGGCGTTTTTCTCCACAACAGATGCAATACCTAAGGAATCGAAAGCCACGCCTAGTCTTCACGATCACCCTGTTGAACCTATGTCCATGTCTGCTGCACGACGTGCACGTGCTTGCTTCTCTGGCCATGCTAGATCTCACCTATCCACATAAGGCACCAAGATCAAAGTGATCACGTCTCTCGGTAAGCCCTCACAACAAAAGGAAGAGCGACGGCCAGATACGCGAAGTGAACCAGCAGCCTTCCCCACTCCGCGCTTACGGTATAGCCGAACATGACAGCAAGAATTGACCCTATGAATCCCTTATGATGGAACGGGCTGTCGCCGGGAATATCCAACTTGTAGGCGTATCCGCCAAACCAACTCAAATCAACCTTTGCAAGCTGCGCATATTCTATGAGTTCATGAACCCCGTATCCGGCCAATCCCCCGGCCAAGAGAACCAGCAGAACGCTCGTGAAGTAGAAGAACCTGCGTAGATCAATTCTCATGCCTACGATGAATATCCCATAGGATAAGGCAATGGAAGCAAGTGCTCCCAAAGCTGCACCGATCACTGTGCCTTGAAGATCGCTCGGTATGAAAGGAGTCAAGAAGAGCACGGTCTCAAGCCCCTCACGAAACACCACCA
>CAZFRJ010000139.1:0-2308 GCA_964521355.1 uncultured Candidatus Bathyarchaeia archaeon
GTGAAGCAGCTCGAATGGCATCTAGAGTCACACGAAGGAACGAGTTTCTGATTCCTCGCCATGTGCATCCTGACAGACGAGCAACCTTGGAAACCTACGCGGAGCCTGCAGGCATCAAGGTGGTCGAAGTCAAAAATGACAACATAACAGGTCAGATAGACCTCAACGACTTGGAATCGAAAATCACAAGCAAGTGTGCAGCAGTATACCTTGAGAATCCATCATACCTTGGCTGTCTGCAGACAAATGCCCATGATATCGCGGAAATAGTACATTCGAATGGAGCTCTATTTGTGGCAGGGGTTGACCTGATATCACTCGGAATATTGAAGCCCCCCGGAGAATACGGAGCAGACATAGCAATAGGCGAAGGACAATGCTTAGGAAACGCAATGAACTATGGCGGGCCACTCCTAGGCGTATTCACATGCAAGGGAGAAGAACTTCTCAGACAGATGCCTGGCAGAATCATAGGTTTGACCACTACGAAGGATGAGAAGCATAGAGCTTACTGCATGGCACTTCAGACTAGGGAGCAGCACATAAGGCGAGAGAGAGCTACCTCTAATATCTGTACCAACCACGCGCTGTGCGCTCTGACGGCTACCGTATATCTCTCCCTCATGGGAGCCTCTGGCATGAGAGAGCTTGGTATGGCAATTCTTTCGAAAACACAGTACGCCATCAATGAGCTGAACAGAATCAAGCGGATCAAAGTTCCTCTCATGCAAGCGCAACACTTCAAGGAGTTCACAGTAAGTTTCAACGAAAGCGGAAGGAAAGTTCGGGATCTGGAAGGCAGTCTACTCACGAAGGGCATACAAATTGGAGCGCCAGTAACGGAAAGTATTCCTGAACTGGGCGAAACTGCAGTCTTCAGCGTCACTGAGATCCATTCTAAGGAAGATATAGACAAGCTTTGCACCGCGATCTCGGAGGTTCTACAGAGTTGACTTTCAAGCAAGCGAGTTGGCATGAGCCGCTTATCTTTGAACTCTCGAAGAAGGGCAAGATAGGTCAAATTGCTCCGACACTGACTGAAGAAGAACGCTCTGCATTGAGCGAGGCCATGAAAAACTTGACAGAAGACCTCCTACGAAAAACTCGGCCCAACTTGCCTGAAGTATCCGAAGTGGAGGTCGTGAGGCATTTCACTAGGCTTTCTCAAGAGAACTATGGAGTGGACCTTGGGACATACCCTCTGGGAAGCTGCACCATGAAGTATAGCCCGAAGATATGTGAAATCCTTGCAGCATCACCCAGATTGAAGAACTTGCACCCTGGTCAGAATACGTCACATACTCAAGGAATCTTGAGGATGCTGTACGAGCTCTCACAATTCCTTGCAGAAATAACTGGAATGTCCAAGGTTTCGCTCCAGCCTTCTGCCGGCGCCCACGGCGAGCTGTGCGGAGCACTCATCATCAGAGCTGCCCACAGAGAACGAAACGAACTCGACAGGAGAACAGAAATGATTGTTCCTGACAGTTCGCACGGCACAAATCCTGCAAGTGCAGCCATGGCAGGCTTCAAGGTCGTCGTGGTTCCGTCAGATAGTGAAGGCTGCATCGATGTTGAAGCATTGAAGAAGGCCGTGAGTAGCAAGACAGCGGGCATGATGATAACGAATCCGAACACACTTGGCATATTTGAGAAGAGAATTCTTGAAGTTGCGGAGATCGTCCACGATGCGGGTGGACTCCTGTACTATGATGGCGCGAACCTCAACGCCATACTGGGTAAAGCCAGACCTCGGGAGATGGGCTTCGATATCACCCACATAAACATCCACAAGACCTTCGGAACTCCACACGGAGGGGGAGGACCAGGCGCCGGGCCAGTGGGCGTGACTCAAGAACTCGCAAGGTTTCTCCCGATACCAACTATCGAGTTTGACGGACAAAACTACTACCTAGACTACAATAGGCCTGAATCCATAGGAAGACTAAGAGCGTTCCACGGAAATATCTCAGTCCTTCTGAGAGCATATGCATACGTTCTGTTGCTTGGAGCAAAGGGATTAGAGGAAATCGCTGAAATATCCGTGCTGAACGCAAACTACTTGGCTAGGAAGGTGCTCGCATCGGGACGCTATCAGATGCCCTTCGACTCAAAGAAGGCAAGAAAGCATGAGATTGTTCTGAGCACCGAGAAGATTACCGCTGAGACAGGAATACGTGCGCTAGACATCTCGAAGAGGCTGCTTGACTTCGGCATGCATGCTCCGACGATGTATTTCCCATTGATTGTGAGAGAAGCCATGATGATAGAGCCGACAGAGACCGAAAGCATCGAAGCACTTGATCGA
>CAZFRJ010000140.1:0-2295 GCA_964521355.1 uncultured Candidatus Bathyarchaeia archaeon
GCTTCGACGACTCGTGTTCCTGCAGGCCGACCTCAGCCAACTCCCAGATCCTATCACTAATCGCTAGGACTCTCGGCTCATTCTTTCTAAGCCAATCTAGGACAACTTCTCTCGGCATCGCCTAACAACTCGCCTAACCGTAGTGTATTTGACAGATAAACGAGTTTCGAGAGGCTACGGTGCATTGAGGCTAGGCGAGCATTCCCAAGGAATATAGTTAAACTCGGTTCTTACCTTATCCTCGCGTGCTAGGGTAGCGCCATACTGATGGGAGAGGCGACATCTTTGTCACAACAGTTCTCCACGCCGAGAGGAATGAGGGATATTGAGCCACAGGAAATAGCGAAGCGAGTCTGGGTCGAAGCCAAGGTAGCTGAAGTGCTTCAACGGTACGGGTTCAAGATGATGGAGCCAACGCCAATCGAGCATCTGGAGACGCTTGAAGCCAAATCAGGCCCACAGATCAGAGAGGAAATCTACTGGTTCGTAGACAAGGCCGGCAGGAATCTAGGGCTAAGATTCGATCTCACCGTTGGAATGGCAAGGATGGTAGCGAATAGGCTTGATCTTCCTGAACCAATCAAGCTATGTGCGATCTCTGATTCTTGGCGATACGACGAACCTCAATTTGCCAGATACAGACATTTCCGACAGTGGGATGCCGAGATATTCGGGACGGCTGATCCCTTAGCCGACGCTGAAATGATCTGTGTAGGCATGGACACCTTAGAGAGCGTCGGGTTGAGAGAGTACGAGGTTCGAATTAGCAATAGGAAGCTCGTGGAAGCATTTCTTCGGAAGATCGGCCTGGACGATAGAACACGAATCGACGGAGCCCTAATCACTATAGACAAGCTATCAAAACTGCCTCAGACTCAAGTTACAGAGGAATTCAAGAAAAGTGGTCTGTCGCAAGAGCAAATTGAAGCGATAACGGACCTTTGCTCACTCAAGGGGTCTCCTGAAAAGGTTCTCTCTGAACTCGAGAGACTGTTTCATGGAGATGCTGGCGTTGAGGCGGCTCAGAGCGAGCTGATTAGGCTTGCTGATGTTCTGAAATCGTTTGGCAGAAGGGACAGGTGTACTTATGATCTGAGCGTTGTTCGCGGAATAGGATACTATGATGGGATCGTGTTCGAAGCGTATGACAAAGGTGGCGAGGACATAGGATCGATCTTCGGAGGAGGCAGATACGACAAGCTTTGCGCAATCTATGGCAAGAGAGACATCCCGGCAACTGGCGTGGCAGGAGGAATAGAGCGACTTATGATTTCTCTGGAGAGATCTTCGCTCTATCCGAAGCTACCTGAAACTCCCAAGGTATTCGTTGCCTCTGCAACGCCAGATGTCCTCTCCAAGTCGTGGGAGACTGTTGCCATACTGAGACGGGCTGGAGTGGCGGCTGACTTCGATCTGAAGGAGAGAAGCCTTGAGAAGCAGTTGGAGTATGCAGACTCCATGAGAATACCGTATGTGGTTGTTATTGGTCGGAGGGAATTGGAGAGAGGATTTGTCAAGCTTAGAGACATGCAAGGCCGGAAGGAAAAAGAAATCCGGATCGAAGACATCATGAAAGAGCTGTAGAGGACGTACGAGTTGTGCGGAGACCATTCGCCAAAGCATCCTAGACTCAATCCAACGAGAGACGAAGACCCTACGGATCTCTCTTGAAGCGATGCGTCTCTCAGATGGGCTGGAATCGAACGCGACCATGCCTACCGCATGAAGACCGGTCCGGATGGCAAATTTCCGACGGGAACAATATGGTCAAGATGTAAGTTTGTGGCGGGCCCGCGGGGATTTGAACCCCGGACCTTTAGCTTTCGCCGAACCGCATAGGAGGGTCGGCCAGTTAGTCTACCGCTCCATCCGGACTGAGCTACGGGCCCCGAATCGAATCCTTTCTGGGCAATCTAAAAAGGTTGTCCGCCGCCGCAACTAGATCTGACAATCGATGAACAGAATTCGCCTCAACCTTACAGGCTTCAAATGAGCCGTGAATAGATCGTTGGCAATGCCGGAAAGGTTTTTATTGACTATGTATTGTTGTCCCTTTTTCTGTGGGCCCGTAGCTCAGCCAGATCCAGCAGGATCCTGAAGAGGTAGAGCACCGGTGACATCCGAGCCTCATCTGAGGCTTGGATCGGTGAGGCTTTTACCGTGAGCCGGAAGCGACCCGGGAGTCGTGGGTTCAACTCCCGCCGGGCCCGCTATCGAACAAGTCCAGTCCGTGTCATTTGGAACCTAAGAATCCTGAAACAATGCAATAGCGGTTATTGGGACAGTTCGTCTTGA
>CAZFRJ010000141.1:0-2281 GCA_964521355.1 uncultured Candidatus Bathyarchaeia archaeon
CTGTCAAGACTAGCTTCACGACGAGAGAAGAGGCGGTCAAGAGCTTCGGAAGCAATCTAGGGCTAACGGAGGTTACGCCGACTGGTGAGGTTCGTCTTGTTGAGGTCGGAGACCAAGACATCAGTCTGTGCTGCGGAACACATGTGAAATCCACGATTGAGGTAGTCCCAATCAAGATTCTGGGAAGGCTTAGACTTCAGAAAGGAATTGAACGACTAGAAGTGGCCGCCTCGGAATATGGTTACTTGGGCTTCTCAAAGGCCTCTGAAGCCCTTTCAAAGCTCACCGATCTGCTTGACACCGAAGATAGAAATATCGTTCCTCGAATCCAGCAGCTTCTCCAAGAACGAGAGAAGACAAAGGACGAATTACGTGACTTAAGAATGGCGATTGCCGAATCCGAAGCTCTTCAATATCTATCACATGCAGAACAGATGGGACGATTCAAACTGATTGCAAGAACCATAGAAAACGTAGATTCGAACATCCTAAAGAGAATGGCTCTCAAGATCGCGTATAGTGATCAAGATGCAGCCGCTATTCTCGGGAGCTCAGATACGGTAGGTCACGTTGTCGCAGCGGTCGGCGCAAACCTTGTGAAGGAGGGATTGAATCTTGACAGGATTGTCAGGGCTGTGGCCGCTGAAACAGGATGTAGAGGCGGCGGAACTAGCAACGTAGCACAGACCGGGGGATTCCCTCCAGACAAACTTCATGGGCTCATCCGGAAAATCCAAGACGCCATCGAACGAGAAACCTCCGGGGAAACCTGACTCACTGCTCCGCTACAATAAATCCCACATTGGACTGGAAATTCTTATTACCAGTTCATATAAGGAAACGTCCGGCACTCTGCGAAGGTAAGTGAGGAATCTCATTGAGTGAAGTAGCCTTTGACGAGTTCAAGAGACTTGACATGCGAATAGGGACAGTTGTAGATGTTGAGAGAATTCCAAGGACCGAGAGGCTATACAAGATCATTGTCGATCTAGGGGATTTGGGGAAGAGGCAGACAGTCTCAAGCCTAGTGGGATACTACGCCCCTGAGGAACTACTATCCAAGAGAATCGTATTCCTGACGAACCTGAAAGCCACCAAGTTTGCGGGAGAGCCTTCTGAGGGAATGCTGATGGCTGCCGAGAAGGGAGACAAACTAGCCCTACTGACAACTGACAGGGATATCGAGAATGGTGCAAAGATAACTTGAACAACGCTTTATTCCACATGCAACTGTATATTGAATGGTACGCGTCTGGGTGTGATTGATGCCTAGGAAGGGATCGACCGAGCAGGACATGCTGCAAGTTGTGATGTCCGTTGGAGAGGCGGGGATCCTTCAATCGGAGCTGTGGAAGAAGCTGAAGGCAGATAGCCGCGAGGGATCCAGGGCAATCCTTAGACTTGAGCGAAAACGCCTGATAGAGAGGAAGCGTGAACTGCATAACGGCCGGTGGACCTTTCGAGTCTTCTCTAAGCGAAAACTCTCTCGAATCGACAGTGTCCAAGATGTCCCGTGCGCGTTTTGCGACGATGAACCCAAGTGTGGCCAGTCAGCCGTAGTCACGCCCAGCAAATGTCTGAAGCTGACACAGTGGCTAGAGGGAGTTCCCGCCGCGCCTCAGCCTACTGGAGTTTGACATTTGTCCGGACGCTGGAAGCAGGAAAGAAGGAAAGATCAGTTCTACAAGCTTGCTAAGGAGCGAGGATATAGAAGCAGGTCAGCTTTCAAGCTTCTCCAAGCTGTCAGGAAATATCGGTTCATGAAGCGGGGAGACAAGGTTGTTGACCTTGGAGCCGCTCCAGGAGGGTGGCTTCAAGTCTCCAGGCAGATCGTTGGAAAGGAGGGGTTCGTTCTGGGCGTCGATACAGAGCCCGTATCGGAGCTTCCTTGGACCAATGTCAAGGCGTTGGTCGCAGATGTGACGAGCGATTCTCTCAGTTCTGTCATTATCAACCACATGGGTTCAAAGGTTGACGTAGTAATATCTGATGTCTCACCGAAAATAAGCGGGGCATGGGATGTTGACCACACCAAACAGCTGTACCTCGCCGAGCGATCTCTCGAAATCGCAAAGGCGGTGTTGAGGCGGCAAGGCAACTTCTTCGTCAAGGTCTTTCACGGGCCAGATTTGAAAGAGTACCGAGAACGTCTAGCTGAACACTTCGGAACGGTAAGGCTCGTGAAGCCTCCTGCAAGTAAGCAGAGAAGTTCCGAAATCTATGTGATCGCCATGGACTACAGAGGTTAAACCTTGGGCCACAAGATCTTCCTGACAGGCCG
>CAZFRJ010000142.1:0-2272 GCA_964521355.1 uncultured Candidatus Bathyarchaeia archaeon
AACTTGACATCAGAAATCCATGTCCCCACGAACATCGAGGGAATCCCGGGTAGCGATATCAGCCCAGCAAGAGTCGAGGCAGCCATCAATGTCATGGCCGTCCGTTCTACGAGAAACGTCGGCAACCAAACCAGGAGTCCGCGAATCGCACCTGAAAGAGCAAGATATGTAATCCCTACAAGCCAGATCTCACGTCTTCTCAACAGCTCAAGGAACGTGCTTCGAGACCACGAACGACTCCGCGACGAGCCTGATGGATCGTCCTTCGCAAGGAGCGCAAACAGCAATGACGTCCCGATCAGTATTATGGACGGAACTTGGAACGCAGTCTTCCAGTTGTAGAACGAGGCGAGATATCCTGTGAGTACATATGCCGCCGGAGGGCCAAGAGCCGGCGGAAGGGATAGAAGGCTCATCACGAATCCCATCCTCTCACGTGGATACCAGTTCGCCATGAGCCTTGTCAGGGGCCCCCACGCCATGCCCTGCCCCAACCCATTCACGAATTGAATGATCAGCATTGACGTAAAGGAATTCGAGTAACTGAAGAGAACGTTCATTGCTGCAGACAATAGTGCTCCGAGAGTTATGATCGCTCGCGGTCCGAACACATCGCCGAGGATGCCAGCCGGAAAGAGGATCAGCGCGTATGAGATGAAAAGCATCGAGCCAAGCGCTCCAGCCTCTGAATGACTTAACCCGAACTGAATGATCAACAAGGGTAGAACAGGCGCGAGGTTGAACCTACAGAGGTAGTACGCCTGATACTGGATCGAGGCCACAAGCAGTGTCCGCGCTGCTCCTCTATCGCTCAACAGCCGCACCTGAAACTTCCGTTGCGCCTAGTGCTCTGTAGTTATATCAATCAATCCTCTGTCCCGTGCAAGATAGTCTGCAAGCCTCAGGACGCCCATTGACACAACGTAGAAAACCACAGTGAATCCGGCCAACACAGTCAGATCATCAACGATCTCCGTGGGCCTAGCGCCGAGCATCGAGCCCCTGATTGCGCTCATCCAATACGTCAACGGCAGAACCCTCGACACGGCCTGAGCCCACGGCGGCAGCACAGAGACAGGGAATAGCACACCACAGAAGAGGTAGAAGACTCCGGCAACTGCTTCACCTACCATTCCTCCTCCGTGCCTCGCAGTCAACAATGCCACACTCGCCAGAATCATGCCGAAAGAGGAAATGGCAATAAGCCCGATGATCAGCGACAAGCTCAGAGCAGCGTAATTGACCGAAAGGAAGTCTATGGGCATCCGTAGAACAGTGACTCCAAAGAGAAGAGAGATCGCAACCGAAACCAGCGCCATCAGCGCAGTACTGCAAGCTCTACCCAATAGGTAGACATAGAAGCTTGCTGGCGAAATGTAGACGTACTTCAGCACCTCGTAGTGCTCCCGGTCCTCGTGTATCACCCAGCCCATAGAGAGCATTATCTGAGCCACAAGGATGAAGAACGTGTTTCCCACAAACACATAGGTCAGATACTGTGGATCAGTGTTCTCTCCAACTTGGCTCCCAACCAGAAACAGGAATATGACTATGAGCATCCCTGCAATAGGCCTGATCACCGAGTAGATGGCAAAGAGCAAAGGATCAGTCCAATTCGCGTCAACCTTCCAGCCTAGCCAAACCGAACGACTAAACGACCTAGCGATGTCCTTCACTGCCATCGCAGCGTCAACCTTCCCTCGCTGCGTCCATGATCCTCCATGTATCGCAGCGTCCACTTCGCTATGAAAAAGAGAACAAGCCAGAAGACCGCAAGGACGACGACATGAAGCGAAACCTCGCCTAGACCAGCGCCCAGAATCAGTATCCTTCTAATCGCGTCCAATCCGAAGGTCACTGGGATTATTGAAGCCGCAACTTGAAGCCAGAAAGGGAGAAACTTCACTGGGAAGTAGAACCCTGAAAGAAAGTATATTGGCTCTTGAAGAAGGTGCGATGTGTGCCAAGCCTCTCTTCCGTACATGAGGAAGACTGAGGCGAAGACCATGCCCAAAGAGTAGAGCGCAGCAAGCGTTAAGACGAAGACGAGAAGCGCAGCAAGAGGGTCAGCAACTAGGAACTCCACTTGGAAGACGAAGATCCCAACCGCGAATATCCCCAGCGCTCTGAGCGTCGTATTGAAGATTCCGCCAATCGCCATTCCCATGAGCATAGCCATCCTCGATATGGGAGCAATCAGAAACGGCTCCAGGTTTCCCGTTTCCTTCTCCCAATAGAGCTGAGCAGCCATATTCCAGAGCACATTCAACCA
>CAZFRJ010000143.1:0-2242 GCA_964521355.1 uncultured Candidatus Bathyarchaeia archaeon
CCTTTCACGGACGATGGAAAGCATGTTGACGAGGCAAGGTTGAGAGCCCTAGTCAAATATGTCATAGAGAAGGGGGCAACGGGGGTCGTCCCTTGCGGAACGACTGGGGAGTTTCAGAACATGACGATTGAGGAGCGGAAGCTCGCATCTAAGATCGTCATAGACGAGGCGAAAGGCAAAGTCCCTGTGATCGTCGGAACCGGTTGTTCAAGCACAGACCTCACAGTAGAGATGACCAAGTTCGCCAAAGACGCGGGAGCGGACGCAGCGCTCATAGTGACGCCATACTACCACAAGCCAGCCCTCCGAGGCATCTATGAGCACTTCAGGCTGGTAGCTGAAGCCGTCGATCTGCCCCTCATACTCTATAACATACCTCAAGTGACTGGAGTCCAGCTTCCTTGGCAGATAGTCGAGGATCTCGTGGAAATCCCCAACATCGTCGGCGTAAAGGATAGTAGCGGAGAACTCCGGTACATACTGGCACTGATCGAGAAGACCAGTCCAAGGCTCTCGATCATGGTTGGACACGACGAGGTTGTCCTGCCGGCGTTGGCGGCCGGCTGCTCCGGCATGATCCTCGCAAGTGCGAACGTGATCCCGGACATCTGGAGAGAACTGTATGACGCATTTGGAAGAGGAGACCTCAGGAAGGCTAGAGAGATACAACTGAAAGTGCAGAAATTCACTCGAGTCATGGTGAAAAGCGGATCCGTCGGTCCAAAAGTAGCCTTGGAAATGATTGGAGTCAAGGTTGGTCCTGTCAGGCTTCCTCTCACCCAAGGAGGGGAACTGACCTATGAAGAGCGAGAAGAACTCAGGATTGACCTAGAAAAGCTGGGAAAGATTCCTCCGAAACCTGTACTGTTTCAAATTCATCCAGACAAGCCCTTGGAACAGCGATTCCCGGCTATCGGCATGACCCCGGAAGTGATTGAGGATTTCAAACTGAAAATCGGAGAAGCGTTGGTTGGCGAAGAATCTGAGGTTGCACACATAGACCTGATGATTGGATTGAAGAACGGCCCCATAGGCGAGGCCTTCGCAAAAGCCAAGGCCTCACCTTCGCCCGGCCACGAACCACTTGTTGCCATTCTTGAGCCGAACCTGACAGTGAAGCCCGTCACACTCATCGTGCCAACTGTGACCGTGAAGGGGATGCGCCACGCAAGCCTAGTCTACGGGCCAGCTCAAACAGCCGTGGCAAAAGCCGTCTTGGATACAGTGGAGGAGGGCTTCATACCGAAAGCTGCTGTCGACGACCTGCTAATAGTTGCGAACGTATTCGTTCATCCGGCAGCCGTGGACCGAAAGAGAGTATACATAAACAACTACAAAGCGATGAGACATGCTCTGAGAAAGGCTATCGAAAACAGGCCCAGCATAGAGGAACTCCTTCAGAACAAGGAGAGAGCCAAGCACCCCCTCCGATACACGCCCTAGATCTACTCCGAAATCACTATGGCGCCTTTAGGGCATTGAGTCTCGCATGCCTTACACACAAGACACCCATCCTCATTCACAACGAAGGATTTACTCTCCCTAAGTTCGTATACCCCGACTGGACAGACGCTGGCGCAGGCTCCGCATCCGTCACATTTCTTCGAATCAACATTGATCCTTCCCAATAGACTCAGCCAGCCGACCGTATGTCGTTGAGAGAAAATAAGGGACTTTCTGCAAGCCGGCAAATAGAAATCTGGGTTATCGGGCTTCCTCGCGCAGCGTGATAATTATTGAGTTCATAGTCTCCCTAGCCCTATCCTGACGCTTCGTAACGTCGGAAACCATGCCATCATACACATGGCGCGCCATTTTTCCCGTCCTATATTGAGTGCGTAGCTGAGCCATACTGGCCTTTGCCGCGTCAATCTCCGCTTCAGCCCGCTCAATCCTTCTGATCATTTCCCCGTATCTCGCCGACGCGGCAGACAGAGCCGTCTTGACAAGTTGCAGCTCCTTCCGCATCTCTTCGATCCTCCGGTCGATCTCACGGCTTCTCCTTCTGTACTCATGCCGTGAGATCGCGCCTCGCGCCATGTCTTGCTCCATCTTATCCAACTCAAGGCTCAAAGCGGTCTTCTCGTCATGTAGCTCAACGAATTCCATGATGCGATCAACCGGAGCAACTACAAGAGGCTGTGCAGGCTTCCTCAACCTAGATACCGCCACAACTCCAGTGATGATCACTTGGATCAGGAGAACCCACATCAAGGGGATCAGGCCTGACCAAAACGGAAGA
>CAZFRJ010000144.1:0-2230 GCA_964521355.1 uncultured Candidatus Bathyarchaeia archaeon
TCGAGGAAGGAGAGACTGTAGAAGTGAGGCTTTTCAGCCCGACATTGAGCTTGGCCGATCTGGTAGTAATAGGAAGCCACTGTATCGGGCTTGACATCCTCATAGAATACGTAAGGAGAGCTAGTCCAAGCTTCCAAGCCAAGATAGTCAATGTCGGGTCCATTGGAGGACTGCACGCTGTGAAGCGTGGAGAGGCCGATGTGGCGGGTATTCACCTTCTTGACGAGGCTTCGGGAGAGTACAATTCACCCTTCCTCAAGCGATATGGATTATCGGAGCAAGCTGTGATAGTGAGAGGATACGTCAGACAACAAGGTCTGATCATAGCCAAGGGGAACCCGAAGGGCATACATGGAATTGAAGACCTATTGACGAAGGATGTTACCTTCACAAATAGAAACCGCGGGTCCGGAACCAGAATCCTATTCGATCTATACCTCAAGAGAATCGCCGATGAGCGAAGGACGACAATTGAGGAATTGACTTCTGGAATGAGAGGTTATGAAAATGAGGCGAAGTCGCATTCAGCAGTTGCTGCGGCCGTATTGCATGGAAAAGCGGATGCAGGCTTAGGAATAAGGACTGTGGCGGAGAGAAACGCACTGGATTTCATTCCGATTGCAGAAGAACATTACGACTTCTTAGTCCTTAAGAAACGCCTAGAGAAGGAAGGAGTGAAGAAGCTGATTGGCGCACTCAGATCAGATGAGTTCAGAGCTGAGCTTCAGAGACAGGCTCCCGGCCTTATTCCCTCAGTAGAGACGGGTCTGCTGTCCGAATAATCCACTTCAAGCAGAAAGTATACGACTTCAGATTCATGTCCCCCGCAAATGCGAATGATCACCGGTCGGGAAAAGGTGCGGGGGGAGGGATTTTCCTGAGCTCTTTGCTCATTTTGAACCTTTTCGTCAAGAGGTTGCTCTTGATCTCGAACCCCTTCGGGACAGGATCCTCATTCCTGCGCCTTTGACCTGGCTTGGCAACCCCCGCACGATTCCCTAGCTATCATCAGCAAGCACTTTAATCTTCTCTTAGAGAGATTTGGCAAAGTTTGCGATGACAATCCTTGTCATTACGTTTGGAGCAAACGTAATTAGCCGCCAAACGGCTTCATTGTATTCCGAAGGGCTGGTCTGATTGGACAAAGCCGTTGTCTATTGCCGTGCACTCAATAGAATCGCCGTCGCTCTGGGCTCGGCTAGGAACCTGTCTTCTGTCCTCAATCTGATCACCAAGAGCGCAGTAGACGTGTTAAATCTGAAGGCATGCTCTTTGGGGCTTTGGGACAAGGAGACACGCAGATTTGAAACCGTAGCGGCTCATGGCCTGGGCGAAGAATATGTAAAACGTGAAGGCGGCATCAGAAGCATACCGATTGATCAGGAAGCACTCAAGGGGCTGCCGGTTGTAGTTACAGATCTCTCGAAGTGGCTCTCTCCAGAAGAAGCTCGACGAAGAGGAATCGTCTCGATGCTTTGTGTACCGATTCAAAGCAGAGATGATAGGCTCGGGGTCGTCTGTGTTCACTCGGCAAAGAGGCATAAGTTCTCTAGGACAGAAGCAGAATTCTTGAGGTCTCTGGGAAATCTTGGGGCGGTGGCCATAGAGAGTATTCGACTCTATGAACGCCTTCAGAGGCGTTTGGTGGAGACCACAACTCTAGTCGACATATCGAAGATTCTGACATCCAGTCTTAAGCCTCAAGAGGTTTTCAACATGATCGCGAAGACAGCTACGGAAGCCGTGAAGATGAAAGGATGCATCGTAAGGCTGTTGGATGAGAAACGCGAGAAGCTCGAAATCGTATCCTCGTACGGTCTCAGCGAAGATTACCTTAGAAAAGGCCCTGTTCACGTTGACAAGGGAATGGACGATGTCAGAACGAGGAGGCCGTCGATTATGGCTGACGTTCTGAAAGACCCGAAGCTGGAGTACCCCCAGGAAGCGGTAAAAGAGGGTATCCGATGCGCGCTGGCGGTACCATTGATTGTGAAGGATAGAATCATTGGTTCGATCCGGGTCTTTGGGCCGTCCCCGCATGAGTTCGATGAAGAAGAGATCAGGTTCTTGGAGGCAATAGCCAGCCAAGCTGCAATAGCAATAGAGAACGCGAGACTCTACAGGATCTGCCTGAAGAATTGGCAGGACTTGGTTCAGGAAATCTGGGAGAAATCCGACGTTTGGGGGCAGACTAGGGCTGAGCCACAACCCAGTTAGTCGTCGCGGGTTC
>CAZFRJ010000145.1:0-2188 GCA_964521355.1 uncultured Candidatus Bathyarchaeia archaeon
ATTGGAACATGCGATGTGGGCTGAGAAGTACAGGCCAAAATCGTTGTCCCAGATGAGAAACCAAGTAGAGATCGTAGGTAGGCTGAGCAAGTTTGTTGAGACAAGGACGATGACGCATTGCCTGTTTGCTGGTCCTCCTGGTACGGGAAAAACGACTGCTGCGTTGTGTCTGGCTCACGATCTCTTCGGCGAGAGGTATATGGATGTGTTTATGGAGCTCAACGCGAGTGATGCACGAGGGATCGATGTCATACGGACCACGGTGAAGGAGTTTGCCAGAATCGCTACAATAAGCGAAGTCCCGTTCAAGATCCTTGTCCTCGACGAGGCAGACAACATGACGTCTGACGCGCAACAGGCATTGAGACGGACGATGGAAAGATACACGGAGACCTGCAGGTTCATCCTCTGCTGCAACTACTCCGGACGAGTAATCGAACCCATTCAGTCAAGATGCGCTTTGTTCAGGTTCACGCCGTTGAAGAGCCAAGATGTTGCAGACTATATGAATCACATAGCGAAACAGGAGAGAGTAGAACTCAAGGCCGACGGAGTGGCTGCGCTGGTCGAAATAGCGGAGGGAGATCTCAGAAAAGCAGTAAACACGCTTCAGGCCGCAGCCTCGCTAGGTAAACCAGTCTCTGAAGAATCCGTCTACATGGTTGTGGGCCGAGCAAAGCCGAAAGATGTCAGAGAGATGCTTGATCTCGCCTTCAAGGGAGACTTCTTGAAGGCAAGACAGATGCTGAGGTCGATGCTTGTGGAGTACGGCCTGTCTGGCTCTGACATCATCAAGCAGATGCATTCGGAGATTTTCAGAATGGAGGTTCCTGAGCGAAACAAGATCGCGCTTGCAGACGCAGTTGGGGAGGTTGACTTCAGACTTATCGAAGGCGGAGACGAAGAGGTACAACTCAGCGCACTGCTCGCGAGACTCACAGTTATTGCTCAGGAAGCCAAATAGTGATTTCCAGATGCCTCTCCTGTGGACGGTGAAGCACAGGCCCAAGACACTATCTGATGTTGCGGGCAACAAGGATGCGAAAGAAGCCTTCGTTAGTTGGATAGGTTCATGGCAGAAGGGGACACCGCCGAAGAAGGCGGCCCTGCTTCATGGCCCTCCAGGAACAGGGAAAACTGTCACAGTTCAGGCCGCTGCCAACGATTTGAGGTTCGACCTAATTGAGATCAATGCAAGTGACAAAAGGACCGAAGAACAGCTCAGGAAGATAGCTGGAGGCGCCGCCACTCAAGGTGAACTCTTTGGAAGAAGTCGACTAATTCTGTTAGACGAGATCGATGGTATCAACCTGTCTGAAGACAAGGGAGCCATCTCTACAGTTGTTGAGACGATTAGGCAAGCCAGATATCCGATCGTTCTCACGGCGAACGACCCGTGGGATCCCAAGATCCGGCCGCTTCGCGAACTCTGCTTACTCATAGAATTCAGGAGGCTGGGCGTGCGGGACTCGCTTCCATATTTGAAAAGGCTCTGCGCCTCTGAAGGAATAGAGGTGGAAGAGCAGGCACTAAGACTCATTGTCGATCGAAACAAAGGTGACATGCGATCCATCATAAATGACCTCCAGACGTTCACTACCGGCAGGAAAAGGTTGAGCTATTCGGATGTGGAATGGCTCAGCTGGAGAGACAGAAAGGAGACCATCTTTGACGCTCTGAGAATGGTCTTCTCGTCCAAGACCAGCGTCCAAGCCAGAAGGGCCCCAGATGTGGCAGACATAGACCTCGACATGTTCTTCGAGTGGATCTACGAGAACGCACCACTACAGCTCACAGATCAAAGAGACTTGGCAAACGCAATGGACTCATTGGCAAGGGCAGATCTCTACTTGGCGAGGACAAGGAGGCTGCAGGCGTGGCAGCTGCTTCCCTTTGCCATAGATCAGATGACTGCCGGAGTTGCAATGTCAAAGGAAAGGACAAGGCCGGCTTGGATACCAATGAGATTTCCTAGCAGAATCATGTCACTATCCAGAACAAAGAAGGAGAGAGCGTTACGGTCAGCAATAGGAGCGAAGATAGGGGCGAAAAGCCATCTTTCAAGTCGGGCCGCGGGAAAACACTTGTTGCCATATGTCTCCTTCATCTTCCGAAACAACCCTGAAATGGCTTCAGGAATCGCTGAATGGCTTGACTTGGACGAGGAGATGGTCCAATATCTATCCGG
>CAZFRJ010000146.1:0-2127 GCA_964521355.1 uncultured Candidatus Bathyarchaeia archaeon
CCGCTTCAGAGAAGGCTTGACAGTTTTGCGAAGAAGATCGCCAAAGTCGTTGTAGCTGTATGCCTAGTGATCTTCGCCTTGGAAGCATTCGAGGTAGCCTCGGTGATGTGGCACGGTAAGGGAGTGCTGGAGCTGGAGGGCTTTATTCAAGCGTTCATGTCGTCGATTTCGCTGGCGGTGTCTGCAGTGCCTGAAGGACTGCCGGCGATAGTAACCATAAGCCTCGGTCTAGGTGCCAGAGAATTCGCGAAGAGGAATGCCATAATCAGGAAGCTTTCTGCGGCAGAAGGCTTGGGCGCGGTCACTGTTATCTGCTCAGACAAGACTGGAACTCTGACTAAGGGAGAAATGACTGTTCGTAGACTGTATGTAGACAACAGGCTGATTGATGTTTCGGGCGTCGGCTACGAGCCCAAGGGCGAACTCAAACAAGAGAACCGTCCCATATACCCTGCGAACGACGCTGAAGCCTCGGCGCTACTGAGAATCGGCTCGCTTTGCAGCAACGCCAAGCTTGACCAAAACGAAAAGGGGCAATGGATTATCATAGGGGACCCAACAGAAGGAGCGTTGATCGTCGCAGCCGCGAAAGCTGGTCTGACTCAGGAAACGCTATCGAGGGAATACCCACGCATTGGTGAGGTGCCCTTCACCTCCGAAAGGAAGCGAATGACAACTATCCATCTGACACCTGAGAAGAGCAAAGTTGCCTTCATGAAGGGCGCTCCGGAAATAGTTCTGGAAAGATGCGGCCGCATTCTTGAAAATGGAGAAGAGAATACTCTCACCGAAACGAAACGAGAAAGAATCTTACAAGCGAACGAGCAGATGGCGGCCTCGGCTCTACGTGTTCTGGCCACGGCTTACCGAAAGCTTCCAGACGAACTCAAAGACTTCAACGAGAACACTTCTGAAGAAGACCTGGTGTTCGTCGGGCTGCAGGGAATGATCGACCCACCAAGAGAAGAGGCGATCGAAGCCAACAAGAAATGCGAAACTGCAGGAATAAGGACTGTAATGATAACGGGTGACCACAAACTCACTGCTGTAGCCGTTGCAAAGGAGATCGGAATAATGAAAGAGGGGAGCCTTGTCCTCACGGGTGCAGAACTGGAAGCCGCGAGCGACCAAGAGTTTGAGAAAATAGTGGAAAAGGTGGCAGTCTACGCTAGAGTATCGCCCGAACACAAGCTGAGAATCGTGAAGGCTCTAAAAGCGAAGGGACACATTGTGGCAATGACGGGCGACGGTGTGAACGACGCCCCGGCGGTGAAGGCCGCGGACATAGGCGTCTCAATGGGCATAACGGGCACGGACGTAACGCGAGAGGCGTCAGATCTTGTGCTTACAGACGACAACTTCGCCACCATCGTCAAGGCTGTTGAGCAGGGACGAGTAATTTACGATAACATCCGTAAGTACGCTCGATTTCTCATCTCATGCAACTTCGACGAGTTACTGGTCATCGGTTCCTTCGCTATCCTCGGCGGCATATTTGGCCCTGAGCTATTTCCGTTGCCCTTGCTCCCCGCCATGATCTTGTGGATAAACTTGGTGACGGACGGCGCTCCGGCAGTAGCTCTGGCCACGGACCCTCCCGATGAAGATGTAATGGAGCGAAAACCACGAAGGCCAGAGGAAGGGATCTTGCACGGGATGGGCGCGTTCATAGTGGCATCCTTCCTACTGCAAGCTGCAGGAACGATCTTGGTCTTCTGCCTTGAGTACTATGTGTGGCCGGCCCACGGATTCGGAACCGAGGAGACTTTGCGCGAGGCGAGAACCACAGCCTTTGTACAAGCTGCTATCTTTGAATTGTTTGTCGTTTGGAACTGCCGATCCGAAACTCGCAGCGTATGGAGAATGGGGCGCGATAGTTTCAAGAACAGATTCTTTGTCATAGCCGAAATCGTATCTATCATAGCTACGCTCGGCATAACGTACGTTCCGATAACGGCCAAAATGTTCGGATTGTCTCCGCTCAGCCTAACGGACCTAGCCTACGTAATTGTCGTGGCAAGTTGGGGCCTCTTGGTTCTACCAGAGGTATTCATGCGAAGAAGACTGTGGAAATGGCAATAGCGTGACTGACCTATGCTCTCATATACTTGCGCCTGAGCATCCTTG
>CAZFRJ010000147.1:0-2107 GCA_964521355.1 uncultured Candidatus Bathyarchaeia archaeon
TAGATTCCTTCAGGCTTGACGATTTGAGAGAAGCGGAGAGATCGCTACCATCCGGCGTTATCATGACCGCCTTCTCCGCCTGGAAATCCCTCTCCGGAAGAATCCCAGCAGAGTACGACAGGTTATACTTCTACGTCATAGACCAAACTAGATTCAAGGATTGGGTTAGGTTCAGAGAATCAGAAAAGCGAAGCACCAACCCCAACATCTTCGCACTCACAACCCAAGACAGACACCTCATAGAAACGGCGGTAAACTCAGTTGCCTGCGTTCCCCAAGTCTACGTGGACATATACTCAGTAGACGGACCCTCTGCGGCCCCATATCTCCGAGACATCGTCGAGAGCTATCCTCAGCTCAGCATCTGGTAGTGAAAGCTCATGTGGCACGAAGAATTAACGGAGAAGTCTTGGAACGTCCTCAAAGACGTAAGAAAGCTGGCAGATTTCATAGTCATTGGCGGCTGGGGAGTCTACTTCTGGGTTAAGAAGCTAAAGAGTCGAGACATAGATATCTGCATTGACCAAAACAGCTTCTACAAACTCCAGAATGAACTCCAAAGACAAAACATCCTCGTGAAGAAGAATCCGCGCTTGAAGAAGATGGAGGCGGTTGTTGCCGGCGTCGATGTAGACATATACACACCTTTCATGTCGAATCTAATTCTGCCTTGTAGCGCGTTCCACGAACACAGATGGTTCACGGATATTGAAGGCTTCGATGTGGCTCTCCCCGAACCTCTCCTACTCCTAAAGGCTCAAGTCGCCGAGGAGCGATGGACATCAGAGAAAGGGATGAAGGATAGGATCGACATCATATCGCTCCTGATGTACTCAGACTGGAAGTCCACAAACCTCCTGAACATCATCAAGCTGTACGAAGAAGCCAAACCTCTGATCAGGTCAGTGCAGAAGATAATCGAGCGCAGCCGAGCTGAGTATCGGTACCTAGGGCTCAAATACGAAACAGATGGCGTACGACTGTCCAGATCATTCAGAAATCAGATGGCGCAAGTCACGGCTCCCAGATCCTAGCTTGCTCACTGCAACTCATGTTAAGGTTAGAAGAAGCCATGCAAGCGCCAGTCCAGTAAGCGGGGCCACGACCCATCCCAGTACTATGCGTAGCACTATGCGCCTGTTCATGATCGCGATGTCTTTGGCTTGTCCTATGCCAGCTATTCCTCCAATTGTCGCCTGAATTATCGAAACTGGAACTCCAAGTTGCGTGAAAAGATGAACCGTTAGGGCTCCGCCAAGCTGAGCTGCAAGCGCAGCGGAGCCGGCCAAAGCCAAGATTCTTTCACTGACCGTCCTCACCACTCCGTAACCGAACAAGTAGATGCCCGTCACGGAGGCGATTGACAAGAGCACTGAGAACACGAGCGGGGTGTTGATTACGGATTTTGAGATTCCGTCGACTAACCCAACTCCGTTCGCTCCAAGGGCATACCCAACGTAGAACGATCCGCCGAGCGTCATGGCAGCGTACATTCTTGCGCGCCGGAATACACTCCCCATTCTCCTGCTCGTGAGCCTAGTGACTTGATAGATGACAATTGAAAACGCGGCGGCAACAAAAGGGGCGGTAGCCCACGAGACCGCAACCAAAGCAAAGAATCTCCAGTTTACCCCTAATTCCAATAGAAGTCCTATCGGAAGGGCCGCTCCAACCATGGCTTGTGTCAGGGACAGCGGCAAGTTCAGAATTGTAGCCACGAGCATTACGATGAGAGTTGCCAGCAGGACTATAGCTGTTGCCTTGTTGCTTGGACTGAAGAGTACGCCTCCATATACGGCATTTGAAAGCTTCCCTCCCTCAACCACTGCTCCAGCGATAATTCCGAGCCCCCCCGCTGTTGCCAAAACCAAGTACTCCATGGACACTATACCAGCACTTGTCTCGACACAGGCAGACGCATTGTTAGCTCCTAGAACGACGCATACCATAACCGCAAGTAGTAGCGACAAAAGAATTAGCAGTTGCACTCGTCACTCAGCCTTTGCGATTATCGCCAACAATGTCTCGGATGAGTCCTCGGCGGCGTCAGCTATGAGGTCGAGAGATGAAACCAACTCCTTGATCTGCAAGAGTATAAGCAAATCAA
>CAZFRJ010000148.1:0-2106 GCA_964521355.1 uncultured Candidatus Bathyarchaeia archaeon
CTCTTCAACATCGTCGGCCTCTATGCCCAAGATCTGAGAAGCCCTTATCGTTTCGACATCTCCCGGAACCTTGGTCCTCGCGACAATTGTCTCAAAACCTACCTTGTCTCCTTTCGAGACGAGCACTTCTCCCGGGATTGGGAGCCTACGCGTCTTTTGGAGGACGATCTCCCATTTCACCTTGAGTCCTGGCGTATAGGCCAATGCCAACTCTCTTTCACCTAGCTAAGCGCCTTCTCGTATCGTTCCAGAGCCGCCTGTGGATAGGCGTCGACGGCTCTGAACCATCTGATCAGATCCTTGCGTCTCCTCATGGGATCATCCGACAGGACTAGAGGTCTTCCACGACCGTCCAGTACTATGCCGACTACACCGCCCTCAATCTTGGTCTTCAACTCATGTCCTGGTCCAGCGCCAACATCTAGACCAGATCTCGGGGCAATGACGGCCTCAGCGAACTCACCCTCTCCCAAGGAGATCAGCTTCAGCTCCCCTTGAGTAATCTCATCGTCTCGGCTACTGCCATCAGGCATACTGAGATGAACTGCTGCTAGGCTTCCCTGTGCCTCCATCGGTCCTCGAGGCGCTATGCAAGTTCCTATTCGGACGAGGCAATCCTTCTCGAATATCTCAAGCGCAGCTGGAGCGTGAACGGTCGAAAGAACGCCTAGGTGTGGCATCATGAAGACGCTGTCTTGAGCAAGCTTCGTCACCCCCTCGGGTTGAAAAGCGTCGATGAGCATCAAGGCCGTTTGCGCTCTTCTTGGTGCATGAGACAGCAGACCCCCTGTCCCCGCGATCGTGCTGATTCTGATCATGTCTATGTACGTTTCTTCCTCCAAAGATTGCTCGAAGAGGTCGCTCACGGTTCGTTGTCTTTGGACTCCTCGAAGCCCTCTCGCCAAAGACTTATGATGAGTGAATCCTAACCTAAGCGCCTCTCTGGCGACCGCGTGCTCGACGACAAGTGCGTCGATCAATTGAGGGATTATTGTCGGTCTTATCATCTTGTTCCTGAGGCGATTTCTAACCGCAACCTCATCCATCTCGAACGGTAGCCACCTCATAATGTTCTGAATGCCAGCTTCTTTCAGAACATTGCAGATGCTGTAGCTCATGCCAAGGTTAGCACTCACGGTCCGCACGAATTTCCCGTCGTAGACGGAGTAGACGTTTGTGGTTGCCCCGCCGAGACCTACTCCTATCACGTTCACGCCTCTCATCTCGGCTAGAGTTCGGAACATCCTTCCCTCTCCTGCAGGGGTCGGCATTATGGGCACAGATGTCCATTTCATCAGCCTGTTGTATCCAGGTGCGTGGGACATGACGTGTTCCATAAACAGCTCGTGGACTGCTTCACGAGCAGGTTCAGGGTTCTCTTGAGATAGTACAGGGCGAATGTTGTCTACAACCTTCAACGCAAACTTCTTTCCCAGAATCTTGTTGATCTGTTGCCGTGCGTCCTTGTTCCCCGCGTAGACAATGGGCAGTTCGTATCCTGCACCCAGCCTGGCTTTGGGTTCAGCTGTGGAGATGAGTTCGGCAATCCCTAGGACATGTCTCACAGTTCCTCCATCTGTACCTCCGGAGAATAGAATCATGTCAGGCCTGAGGTGGCGGATCCTGTCAATCTTCTGGAAGGTGCGTCTGCCGTCGTCCACAGATATGACGTCCATCACGATGGCGCCTGCTCCGAGAGCTGCCCTCTCTGCGCTTTCAGCGGTCATAGTCTTGATGACCCCTGTCACCATCATTTGCAGGCCTCCGCCGGCGCTACTTGTCGTGACATAGAGATCTGTGCCAACACTGCCCTTCGAGGGCAAGACTATGCCATCGTCGCTGAGGAGCGTGTGCCCCGTCAGTTCCTCGACCTCCCTTACGGCATTGCGTACTCCGAGAGTTACGTCTTCGTAGGGTGCCTCGACAGTTGTGGGAGCTTCTCCGCTGGCCACGAACCTATACTCATTGCCCCGCTTCATGAAGAACCTCGCCTTGCTAGTTGTGCTTCCACAATCGGTTGCCAAGATCACTTTGATCTTCTCAAGATCGAGAGATGCTTGCGAATCTGACGTGTTTGCTCACCTTGCCGATTTGGCGAAACATGAT
>CAZFRJ010000149.1:0-2102 GCA_964521355.1 uncultured Candidatus Bathyarchaeia archaeon
TATGCTCGCGCCATTGCTCAGGCCTACGGATTGAGACTTGTGTCGGCAGGCCGATTCTTTCGAAGGATAGCCAACGAAAAGGGAATCACTATAGAGCAATTGACGGCGAGAGCGAGCAAAGATCCTGGCATAGACCGGCTGATAGACTATATGACGATGCAGGAGGCTGAGAAAGGGAACGTGGTACTGGACGGACAGCTTTCGGGATGGATGGCCCGAGAGAAGGCTGATGTCAAGATATTTCTCACTGCGCCTGACGATGTAAGGTTCAAAAGGATCGCTATGCGCGACCGAATATCGATCGAGGACGCTCGGATGCAGACTCTGATGAGAGAGGCCGCCCAGAAGGAACGCTTCGTCCGCTACTACGGAATAGATCCCTTCGACGTATCCAACTATGATGTTGTCTTTGACACGAGCCTCCAGCCGCTCGATGAGAACATCAAAATTCTTAAGAACATCATATCTGAGTACCTTGCAGAAAAATCAAAGAAGTGAACGCCAAGTGCCCGCCATTGAAGTAGGGAGGATATGCGTCAAGATCGCTGGACGAGAAGCAGGAAGCAAATGCGTCATTGTAGACGTTATTGACAGCAACTATGTTCTTGTAACCGGGCCGAAGTCGCTCTCCGGTGTCAAACGACGTAGAACGAATGTGAAGCATGTGGAGCCAACCGAAGACAAGATTGATTTAAAGAAAGACGCGGCAGACGAAGAGGTTCTGAAGGCGCTTGACAAGGCAAAGAAGACTGCGACTGTGAAGGCCGGGGTCAAGCCGAAGATCTAGTCGCGCCATCGTGCCGTCTGTGCAATCAGTTTAATTCTCAGCGGTGCTCTTGGTTGAGGGATTGGCATGAAGCTCCTTCCACCATGGAACATAGAGAGAGGAATCGTCGCCAAGACGGAGGCAGAGACCAACAAGGCTCTGGGATACGATCCCTATGCTCGGCCGATCAGTCTTCACATTCGTTTTGGGATAGTCAACTTGGACAAGCCACCGGGTCCTTCAAGTCATGAGGTTGTGGCCTGGGTGAAGCGGATGCTTGGGCTGAAGCATGCCGGGCACGGCGGGACCCTTGACGCCTGAGCTGGCGAGGGAGATCCCAAAGTCACCGGTGTGCTTCCTGTCGCCTTCGAAGATGCGACGAAAGTGATTCAAGCCTTCCTTCTTTCTGGGAAGGAGTACATGTGCCTCATGCAACTCCATGAAGATGTCGCCGAGCAGAGGATTAGAGACTCGTTTGCCGAGTTCACCGGAGAGATCTTCCAGAGACCTCCTCTCAGGGCCTCTGTGAAGCGGTCAGTTAGAAGGCGAACAATCTACTCACTAGACATCCTTGAGATCGATGGCAGGAGAGTTCTATTCAGGATCGCTTGCCAAGCTGGGACATATGTTCGCAAGATCTGTAGCGACATGGGCGAAGTGCTAGGATGCGGAGCGCATATGAGCGAGTTGCGAAGGACAAGAGCCGGCCCATTTCATGAGAATAGGAACTTGTGCTCCATGTATGATCTTCTCAATGCCTATGACAACTACAAGACGAAGAATCGGGAGGAGGAATTCAGAGCGATTGTCAGGCCGATGGAGGAAGCATTTGAATTCATACCGAGGGTGTATGTCAGGGATTCAGCTGTAGACGCGATCTGCCACGGTGCAGACCTAGCCATTCCTGGGGCGGTCAAACTTGATCAAAGAATCACGACAAATGCCTCAATTGTCTTGATGTCACTGAAGGGCGAGGTCGTGGCCTTGGCCAAGGCCCTGATGCCCACCCAACAAGTACTTGAGCAGGACCGTGGGATCGCAGCCAAGACGGTCCGGGTGATAATGCCGCCAGGAACCTATCCCCCTCTCTGGAAGGAGCCGTGACATAAGTCAAGGTGAGCATTTCTGTTCCCGGGTTGGGTTCTCCTCACGACGATAACAGCAATATAGATGCGTATCTAATCAGATCATGGCCAAAGACCCATAAGTGCAAACGCCGGGGTTCCCGAGCCAGGTACGGGGCAGATTCGCACGTGAGCCAAAGCCTGGAGACAAACAAGAGCACTTGAAAGCCTGTGGCCCTCACGGGCCGCGAGGGTTCAAATCCCTCCCCCGG
>CAZFRJ010000150.1:0-2102 GCA_964521355.1 uncultured Candidatus Bathyarchaeia archaeon
TGACCGCGTAGCCATCCATTGAAGCTCGATCAAAGCCTGGAACGTCTATTGGGCATTGTATATCCTCTGCAATTGCTCGGCCGAGGGCCCGCGAGACAAAGATTTCCTCGACACCTAGGGGATTAGGTGAAAAATGCTCGTAGATTCTTCTATTGGCGTCTTCTAGGCTAAGGAGAGTTCGGAAAACCTTTCGCTCAGCCATGCCTGCCCCTCTCGATCGGACGGAACAACTCAACTCTTACTTCCTCGCCTGCCTCGATTCCTTCCTTGTCTTCGGGGATCACAACTATGCCATTGGCCTGGGTCATGCTTGACAGAAGTCCGGACCCGGATGCACTGATTGGATCCGCGACATACTCACCGTTGACCTCAGTTACTGTCACTCGGAGAAACGTCTTCATTCCTGGAGCTGAAGCAACTCTCCTTGAAACCTTCGCCTTGACCGAGGCAACCGGCTCATCCTCTGTGCCGAGCAATCGCAGCATTATGGGACGCACGAACGTTTTGAAAGCAATCATTGCTGCAACAGGTTGGCCGGGCAGTGAGACAATGGCCTTTCCGTTGACTGAGGCTAACCCTGTGGGCATTCCTGGACGCATCGAGACGCCGTGAATGAGCATGCCTGGCTTGCCAAGCAACCGTATCGCCTCAGGAACCAGATCCGTTTCTCCAACGGAGGTTCCTCCTGTTACAAGCACTATGTCCGCCTCAGCCACGCCTTTTCTCATTAGACGGCTGATATCATTGACTGAGTCTTCGGCTTTTCCTAGATATGACGCTGAGCCGCCCAGTTCGCGAACCAATGCAGAGAGAACAAATCGGTTGCTGTTCACGATCTTGCCTTTCTGAGGCGAGACGCCAAGCTCGACAAGCTCATCGCCTGTGCAAAGTATCGCGACTCTAGGCCTGCGAACCACTTCCACTTCATTCAGCATCAGGGCTGCAAGCATTCCAACATCCGGAGGAGTGAGGCGGGTTCCTCGCTCAAGAACAGTATCACCTTGCCGGACATCCTCTCCGGCTCTTGAAACATTCTCTCCGGGAGTTACTGGCAGTAAGACTTCGATCTGTCTCGCATCGATTCTCCTGACGTACTCAAGCATCACAACGGCGTTTGCACCTAACGGGAGCGGTGCTCCGGTGGTGATTTCAGCAGCCTCCCCCTTCATGATGTTAGGTTCTAGCGAAACTCCCATGACTGCCTTGCCGACGAGTTTCAGCAAAGCCGGGCTTGTCTGTGAAGATCCAAAAGTGTCTTCAGCGATTACAGCGTAACCATCCATCGCTGCTCTATCGAAGGCAGGGATGTTTACTCCTGCCAATACGTCTCTGGCTAGAACTCGGCCCAGCGCCTCGTCGATCGGTACTCGCTCAGACTCCAATGGTCTGGGACTCAGATGCTCTAGCAGCATCTTGAGAGCCTGCTCGGGGCTTGTTGTCTGCTTGAACCCTCTCATTCTCACTTGAGCCATATCGACTACCGATGACGCTCTGACTATCTCTCAGAATGTACCAAGTCTGGGATTTAAGCAGCCTGGCAATATGAAGAAGACCCGGTTGCGCTGAGGAACGACTCATGTCCGAGATTAAGCATTCAAAGAACGAGATGTTTCTAGTATCTACGACTTAGTCTTGACCTACTTCTTCAGCGCTTGAAGACGCTGATCGATCCTCTCAATTTGCTTCTCCAGTAACTCCTTGTACTCTCCCAGACCTCTGGCTTCCTCTTCAATGGACTTGAACGCAGTTGGAGTCCCTTCTTTGGCTTGGAATTGCTTCTTGTAGAACTCCACGAGGTCGTCCGTCAACACCTTTCTTCTGGCCACCATTTCCAAGCCCATCCTGAGAGCTCGTGTACCCGCGTCCGTAACCTTGTAGACCCTTCTGTCAGGACCAGTTTCAGTTCGCTCCCATTTTGATTCCAGCATTCCCCTGTGCTCCATCCGCCTTAGTATTGTGTATAGTGAGCCGGGCTGAAGTCGATGGGAGCCTGCGCTCCTCTTCTCGATCTCATCAAGGAGCTGGTAGCCGTACATCGGCTTTTCATACAATATTCTCAGAATCAGAAACTGGATCCATCGCCTTTCAGGGTACCCGCGCCA
>CAZFRJ010000151.1:0-2100 GCA_964521355.1 uncultured Candidatus Bathyarchaeia archaeon
GTGAGACGGCGTCCCAATCCTTGTCCGCGCATAGACTCTTCCACTGCGACAGATCTCAGCAACGCGTCGCGGTCATAGAGTTCAAGTGCTGCACATCCCACAACCTTTTCCGGGTCTCGTGCCACAAGTATGGTTGCCAGGTGATCGCTCAATCCGTCTCGTGGGAGATCGCAAGACTCAAGAAGGGCCATTATGGCTGGAGCTTCCTCTTTCTTGGCTGTCCCGATTGAGATCAGAGCCCATTTCTCCCGTGTGCTACTTACGCCCGGTAGTAGTAATGAATATAAGCCTTGCTTAATTTCCTCTGCTAGGAAGGAGTAGGTACATTGAGTAAGGCTGGAAGCTCATCAGACCAGGTCTTGAAAGAGAACATCCGTTCGGCACTTAGATCTCTTGGCCTCACATCGAGTGCATCATCAGCATTTCTGACATTGATCTCTCGACCCAGCGCCTCAGCAACAACAATATGCAACGATGCGGGCATCCCGGATTCCAAGGTGTACTACGCCCTTGAAGAACTCCAGTCCAAAGGAATGATCACGGTCCAACACGGGACACCAAATCTCTACAAAGCGGTCAGCCCTAAGGAAGCCATGTCCAGGCTGAAAGATCAACTCACGCAGGATCATATCGAGAAATCGCACAGGGCCAACGAACTTCTTCAGATGCTTGAGGCAGTACATCTGCGAGCGAAGGGATCAAGTGAAGTTGAACTCGCCTACATAATCAAGGGAACTGGCAATGTCCTTGAGAAGATGAAGGGCCTAATCCAAAACGCCAAGAAAGAGATAATTGCACTCATCTTCAGCCCAAAGATCCTACAAGAGATCAGAGAACCTCTGCTCAAGGCTGAGGAACGCGGAGTGAAGGTCGGCTTGGCTATTCCGTCATCACAGATCAGAAAGACTCCGATCAAGGAGCTTCGTCAAGTGAAGCATCTACGCTGTGAATGTTGCGCACTTGTCGTTGACCAAAGAACGCTGCTGACAGTTTCAAACTGGAATTCCGGTGACATACACGCGATGATGACGCAGGACCGAAGCCTCATAACATTGGCTATCCAGAACTTCACAAACCCGAGCTGCTGCACAGGAACATAGTCTGAGAACAATGCTCTTGACGACACAAGTCTCAATGACTTGACTGCCCTACGCGTCTGCCTCCAGTTCAGAATGGCAGGTCAATTCCTTTGCAATGCTTCTTGATGGAAGAGCAGATATATCGTCGGAGGGCATAGTTACGTGATTGAGGTTTTCGCTTGGCCAAGGCTTGGCTGAGACACTGGCCTGAAGGAGTTCCTCAAAACCTAACCTACCCTGAAATCCCACTCTCGGAAGTCCTTACCCTCACTGCGAAGAAGTATCCAAATAACACTGCGATCATCTTCTTCGGGAAGAAACTAGCATACCACGAGCTTGACGACCTCTCTAGCCGCTTCGCTTCGGCCCTCGTGAGTCTGGGCGTGAAGAAAGGCGATAGAGTGGCACTCTTCCTGCCAAACGTACCGCAGTTTCCGATCTGCTACTACGGCGCGTTACGAGCTGGAGCCGTCGTTGTGCCGTGCAGCCCTCTCTACAAGGAGCGTGAGCTGGAGTTCCAGTTGAATGATTCCGGAGCTGAGACAGTTGTGGCGCTTGACCTGCTCTATGAGCATTTGGCGCCGATCCGTGGGAAGACGAAGCTTCGGAACATAATCACGACAACGATCCTGGACTTTTTCCCGTCTTTCCTTGGAGTATTGGCGAAGCTGACAGGCAAGCTGAAGACCGTTCCATGTCCGGGCACGATGTCGCTGAAGGAGCTTCTGGCGAAGCATGGGGAAGCCCCACCCAAAGTGTCGATCAACCCAAAGAGCGACGCGGCGCTGTTCCAATACACAGGTGGAACAACTGGCGTTCCGAAAGGCGCCATGCTTACGCATCATAACCTTGTGGTGAACGCGCTTCAGGTTGGATCTTGGCTTCCGACACTTCGAGAGGGAGGCGAAGTGATGCTTGCCGTGCTGCCCTACTTTCACATCTTTGGCATGACCGTTGCGATGAACATGCCGGTTCTGAGAGCTGCAAGTATGGTCCTCCAGCCCAGGTTCGAAGTGTTGGA
>CAZFRJ010000152.1:0-2000 GCA_964521355.1 uncultured Candidatus Bathyarchaeia archaeon
TCGATTCGTGGACTCATTCAACAAAAGAGCTGCAAGGGTTATCTCGAACTTGCTTTCGCTACCACTCGTTGCGACATCAGTCGTTATCGTTTTCTCATTCTTCAGCCCTAAAGGTCTCGGATCTATCCTGACCCCTCTTAAGGCGATCCTTCTCGGGATACCTACGATAGCCGTGGCCCCAATTGTGATGGTCCTGTACTTTTTCAGGAAAGGGTACGTGGATCTTCACGTGTCTCAAGGAGAGAGACGCCCCATATTCTTCATTCCTGCTCTCGCAGCATACGTGTCTGCAGCAGTAGTCTTCCTGTGGCTACAATGCAAGATACTCTATCTTCTCTCAGTCTCCTACCTCTCAATCTCCCTCATAGTTCTGCTTGTCACCTTGTTCTGGAAGATCAGCATACATATGGCTGGGCTCACAGGTCCGATAACGGCGCTGACCCTAGCTCTTGGAGCAAACTACGCACTCCTCTATCTCTTGGCACTTCCTCTTGGATGGGCACGAACCGAGCTTGAGGCGCACACGGTGCCCCAAGTGGTCTCAGGTGCCGCCGTTGGCGTAGGAGTCACAGCTCTCGTGTACTTAGGGCTAATCTGAGCGCCTCCTGAGAATTCCCATATATGGCCTGCTTCAGTATAGGCCTCGACACGGCCTTGCCAGCAGAACTCCTGCAATGTACCAAGTGCAACAGAACCTACTCGATTTCACAGCCTTGCGTTCTCTGCAAGACATGCGGCGGAACCTTAGCCGTCAAGTACAACTACGAGTCCATTGATCCGTCCACATTGAGGAACGAAAGCCGTCCGCCGGGTGTATGGGGATTCTGGGAGCTTCTTCCACTCAACGACAAAGCAAACATCGTCTCTCTCGGAGAAGGGAACACCTTCCTGCACGAGTGCGGAAGACTGGCTGAGCAGACAGGGCTCAGGAAACTCTTCGCAAAGGATGAGTCGACCAATCCTACCGGCGCCTTCATCGACCGAGGTACAACCGTTGCGGTTTCTAAGGCGAAGGAGTTTGGGTATCATTCGGTTCACTGTAGAACCAAAGGAAACTTAGGCGCTTCGCTCGCGGCCTATTCGGCTAAGGCAGGCTTCACGTGCAAGGTCCTGGTTCCTGGGAAGGTGGATCTGGGGAAGTTCTATCAGATGGTCGCGTACGGAGTCCACATCGAGCTTTCCCGGCGCAGAGCTGAAGACGAGTACGAGGAAGCAGCCTCCTTGCCGGAGGGTGACCATGTGAAGAGCTACCCAGTCACATCGAACGACCCGTTTCTGTTGGAGGGCGAGAAGACCACTGGCTACGAGATATGCCAACAGCTTGGATGGTCCAGTCCTGACTGGGTTGTCGTACCTATGGGAAGCGGAAGTCATCTTGCGATGATTTGGAAGGGGATAAAGGAACTCGAATCGATCGGAATAATCGATGGTCGTAGGGTGAAGATCGCTGGAGTCCAAGCGGAGGGATGCGCACCAATAGTTGAGGCGTTCGCAAGGGGCACGGATAGGATTAGACCCGCGAAGGCCACGAGGACAATAGCAGTTGACATGGCTGTGAGAAACCCGAGGCATGGGTACTTGGCACTTCAGGCCTTAAGAGAATCGAAGGGAATTGGAGTGACCGTCTCGGATCCGGAGATAATCGAGGCGATGAAGATTCTTG
The DNA here is from genome assembly GCA_964521355.1 of uncultured Candidatus Bathyarchaeia archaeon. GTDB lineage: Archaea > Thermoproteota > Bathyarchaeia > 40CM-2-53-6 > JALHTG01 > JALHTG01. The sequence continues at coordinate 1,664 of CAZFRJ010000152.1, forward strand.
CAAAGGCTGAAGGAATATTCGCAGAGCCCGCTGCGGCCTCCACGATAGCTGGAATCAAACTTCTCGTAGACTCCGGACGAGTAGACAGAACCGAGAGCGTTGTGTGCGTTGTCACCGGAATGGGCTTGAAGGATCCCTCTTCAGCTAGGAAGCTCGTGGGGCGAACTCAACAGGCCAAGAAGACCGTGCAGAAGATTGAGGGCCTCAGTGTCATTGATAGAATGGGGAAGACGAAGCTACGCATCCTACAGACATTGGGCGGACGAGAACTTCACGGGTACGGCGTGTGGAGGGCCCTCGAACGGCTCAATATTGAACTCGACATTTCAAGCGTATA
>CAZFRJ010000153.1:0-1975 GCA_964521355.1 uncultured Candidatus Bathyarchaeia archaeon
TCTAGGAGTCCCGTGTCGAAAGTGCTTGTAGTAGTGGATAGGACGAGTTGTTGCTTCGGTGGAGGCTGAAGGTATGTGTAGACCAGAAAGCTACCCACAACTGCTATTGCCGTCAGCACAGCGACAAGAAGAATCTTGTTAGGCTTCATTGTAATCATATCCGAAATATTCACTCGAATACGTCGGGTCTCCATATAAATATGAGTGAAGGATAGTCAATTTCGGTCAAGTTGAGTCGGAAGAGGGAAGTCCTCACTCCTTCCTTCAAGGTCTGGCTGAGAAAGGGAAAAACGCACGTTCTCGGAGAAGGAGGCGCAACTCTCTTGGATACCGTTGACAGGTATGGCTCGATCACAGAAGCAGCTAAGAGGACGGGGATATCGTACAAGCATGCGTGGGATCGCCTTGCCGATGTTCAGACAGCGATAGGGCGACCGATGTTGCGGACAAGGAGAGGCGGGAAGATGGGAGGCGGTGGATCCGAGCTCACAGAAACCGCAAGGACCTTGCTGAGGAACTACCAGCGGTTAAAGGAAGAGATGAAGAGAGTAGTCGAAGACAGTGAGTTCTGGTTAAGCATTTGAGCTAGATAACATCATCTTGATTGAAGAAGTGCACCGTGTCGCCTCAACAGCTTGCTGATGAAACGATAAGAGGAATCTGGTCTGAGCGTGAACGTGCGTCCTATGGTGGAATCGGATTTCGATTTTGCCCTAGATCTGGCTAATCAGGAGCATTGGGAGTACGATCTTGTCGACTTAGAGCGGTTGTTTCGCCTTTTCCCTGGCGGTTCTCTTGTAGCTGAGCACGGTGGAGCTAGGGCAGGGTGGGTTCTGGTGAGTTCCTATGGAAGCTTGGCTTGGATAGGTAGCCTCGTTGTCCGAGCCGATCTTAGAGGGAAAGGGATTGGAGCGGCGCTTCTCAATCGCGCAGTGGGCTATGCTCGCGGGCGAGGAGCGAGGACCGTAGGACTGTACTCCTATAGCCAATCAGTAGGCTTCTATGAGAAGATGGGCTTCACGCATGATTGTGACTTTGAGCATATTGAAGGCGTCAAGAGAGAACGCCTTCCGAAAGCCTCAGTACGGCGTCCAAAAGACCTTGATGAAGTTGCCGAATTCGATAGTAGATATTTCCGCGGCAATAGGAGACGACTACTTGAGGCCTTGCATAAAGAGTTTCCTGACCTATTCATTTCTCAGAGAGAAGCCGATGTGTTAGGATACATCGCTGGAAAGAGTTTCACCAATGAAGCTGCTGAGATCGGTCCATGGGTCTGCGATGTGAGACATCTCGAAGTGGCTGAGCAGCTCTTTGCTTCCGAGCTTGACCAATTGCCGTCGAAGCGGGTCAGTTTGACAATTCCATCCGAAAATGCCGAGGTACATCGTATCGTTGGAGAATATGGATTTCGCGTCAAGCAGAAAGTCGTTCGGATGTTTCTTGGTAATGTTGCGGATCTTCCTATGGTTGATGGAGTTTACGCGGCCGCAGGCCTTGATGTCGGATAGGTCTACTGTGATACTCTGGCAAGATGTTTTGGTTCAATAAGTGTTCTTTCGATGATCAGCGCTAGTACGGCAACGAGAGGTAGGGCAACGAGGTAAGGTGCTCTCGGATACCAGGCCTCCGCAAGGAACCCGCCGATGAAGGGCCCGGGAATCCTAGCAACTGCTGTTACCGTCATCCATGTTCCTACGGCCTCATGGATCTCGCCTTGACCCGCTATCTCGGTGATGTATGCTGATGTTATGGGGCTCCAAGTTACGATAACGAGCCCAAAGAGGATGGCACACAGGTATAGCGGGTAGATCGACTGGGCTAGGACATAGAGCGCGAAGCATGCGACTCCCAATCCTTCCGAGAAGACCATCATGCCTCTTCTCGAGCCTATCCTATCTGAAATTGAAGCAACCACTATGTTCGTGGCGATCGCTGTGCCCCAGATAAGAGTGTGCATCAGAGCGATCTGCTC
>CAZFRJ010000154.1:0-1974 GCA_964521355.1 uncultured Candidatus Bathyarchaeia archaeon
TTGACAAAGGCTCCCCAGCTACGAGCTATCTTCTCATTTCGGAAGACTGATCCAGAATAGCAGTACAGGCAGCCATGTTCGCAGCCAAAGTATGGGTTCAAGGAGTACGTCAAACCCGGCAACCTACTTGTCGAGAGAGCGGTTCTACAACGGATGGTCCCGTATTCCACAGTACTTTCCTCACGTCTGCGGGTAGTCTGTTATTCTTCGTTGAAAGAGCGCATGCTTCAGAAGCGTGCTCCCTTCGATCCATCTCTTGAGAGGAATGACGAACTGTGACATGGCATATTGAAGGGCACTCTGAAAGTTGTCGAATCTTCTCGCAGGGGTCCTCAACGCTGATCTAACGCTTTCCCTCACATTCCAGACACCTACAGGAACTATGTATCCAGGGTGTATCTCCCTGAGGACTAGGGCCGAGGCCTGCCTTCGCTCTCTTCTCAACGCTTCTGATATTGCAAGCCTTGTGGAATAGTAACAGCCGCCAATGCTTGCGTAGGTTCTCCTACCCCAGTAGTCCTCAGAGTCGCCCATGAGAACCGCCGAACCAGATTGCTGGTTCGGATTCCAGGTGGTCCCGGGAAACCATGCCTCTATACACTCGTACTTCCAAGTCTCGGGCATCAGTAGAGCGACGAAGATGTTGTCTAGGTTTCTGAATGTGTGGACTCGGTATTCGTCAATCGTATTGTACTGCTTGATCTCGTCGACAAACCTCAAGGATAGGGTGCTGTCCACGGCGGTTATGCTCCATCTAGTCGGAACCAGCCTTCGCCTCGCTCCGACACCAAACATGCCTACGCTGAATGCTCGTTGGATCTGAGAAACCAAGACTCCATCCTCATATAGCTCCAAGACCGCTTCTTGCGCTCTAAGATGCCTGTCGTAGTACGCATCCTCGATCCTCCTGTCCACACTCACGTTAGATGTCTTGAATGACCGCAACAACGCTGAGGGTCCGAAGGGTTGGGTCTCCTCGCTCAACGTGAGAATCTTTCGGGGCTTACGCGCAAAAGATGCCTCTGAATCCGTCGGGCCTGTTCCCATCGCCAGCTCCTGCAAAGTATCAAGGAGCCCCCCTCCCTGAGCCGCATCATGGATATCACATCGCGACTTGCCTCTTATCAGCGAGAACCTGTAGTCGATTATGTCTTGGATCGACTTGCCGACCCATCGCTCGGGAACGTCCAGAATCTCAGTGTCTCCATGGTACGGGGGTATCATCGGTCCGGCGTAGACCTTGGGATAGCCGATTCGACCGACAAAGACCCCGGGGGGGCTCGACCCGTCGATATATTCTGAATCAAATGCCTCGCCTAGGCGAGCCAAAGCCTGCGCCTTTGCGATCATAGGGCAGCTTATCTTTCCACACAGCATCCGTCCTCCCTTGCAATGTAAGCAAAGTGAAGCAGAAGGTGGCTGAGAGATCTCTATTCCCTCAAGAGCAGGCATCCCACCTATTGCATTGGATGGAATGACATCTGTAAGCCATCGGATCTCTCGAACGGCCACTTGGTGCTCATCCTCTCCGGGGACGGATCTCATTAAGCAGCCTATTCATCGTTAGAGAAAAAGCATAGAGATAGGAGAAAGTGATGAAGGCGAAGATCACTGTAGAGCTTGTGAGCTGTTCCACATCAGATTAAGGAACTCTCTGAAGTGAGCTGCTATGAGCCGATTTTCAACCCAGCCGCAAGCAGAGTAGTCAAGCAGACCGATCAACGCTTCCCGCTCATCCATCAGCAGATCAACCGCGAGAACAGGCTTTCGAAACCTCGCCTTCCTTATCGACGATCGTGCGTCGCTGCTGTCGGTCATCAGCTTCACTTCAACCTTTCGTCTCTCTAGGTCCTGAAGCTTACGGAGAATGAGACTATTCAACGGAGAATTCCATGGTAGCACAATCGTCACGCTCTTCTCAGCCCGGTCAAGCATCTCGAACATCTTTTTCAGAACTCTGTCTCTCCCCATCAC
>CAZFRJ010000155.1:0-1884 GCA_964521355.1 uncultured Candidatus Bathyarchaeia archaeon
ATATCCTTCTTGTTAAGGTTGGATGAGGAAGCAATCTCGTCAAGGGTTCTTGCCACGCCGCATTGCCTACATGACATGTATATCGCAGCAGCGGTCACGTTGTGAATTGATCGACCCCGAATCAACTTCCTCTTGATCGCCTTCCTGTAGATGACCGAGGCTGTCTCAAGAATATTCTTAGGAAGGTTCAGGCCTGAAGATAGTTTGCTTAACTCGGAAAGCGCAACAGCCAAGTTCCTCTCAGTGGCGTCCGAGACCCGCACGCGCCTCTGCCACTTCCTCAGCTTATAGAGATCCAGCCTCTGAGCCGGAGTGAGGCTCTTGCCAGCTCCGCGCTTGTCGCGCCAGTCAATAACAGTTGACAGGCCCTTATCATGAATGGTGAAAGTTAGCGGTGCTCCGACCCGTGCCCTCTTCGCCTTCTGCTCGTCGTCGAACGCTCTCCACTCTGGCCTCGAATCAGCAAGCTTCTCAGCGATGACACAGCCGCAAGCTACGCACACGATCTCAGCGGCGTCATAATCCCTCATCAGTTTTGAGCCGCCACATTCCGGACACACTCGAATTCTAGGCTGAACTGTAGACGTCTCCGTACTCGTTTCCGGATCATCCGGCAAAATACTTCACCATATCTCCTAACTGGCCACGTAAACAACCTTTCCAACAAGATGATCCGGATCAGGAATCACGGGCCTTATCGTTACATAAGGAGAGGTGACTGGCCCGAAGATGTCTTGTACAATTCCTACCTCTCTCAATTTGCTGTCCAAAACCTTGGAGCCAACACCAATCGATGGCTCCGATGCCAACTTCACTACGAGGCTGCGGCTTTTTGAGAGGTGCGAGATCTTGCCGAGCCTCTTCAAGCTCACACTTTCACTCCTGAATGAAATCGCACAATCCGAAGGGGCACTCTTAAACTTTGCGAGGCATCACCCAACATTCATAGGATCTTAGCATCACGAAGCTCCGCCACTCTAGGAAAATTGAGTAGGCTTCATTCATCAGAGCTTTGCGGTGATCTGAATCGAAACCTAGAACCACGTGTCAATGAGGTATGATGCTTGTTGACTGGAAATCTTATAGCGGCTGAGCAACCCATCTTGTCTGAGCAAGGGAAGTGAAGCGCGAAATGCTTTCGGACATGGATCAAGAGATGAAGAAACGCGGTCTAGGCGCCGTCATTGTCACCGGGGACTCAACATTCGGAAATCCGGAACTTTACTATGTCATCGGAGCTGGAATCCCGAGAGGAGGAATCTACCTCAAGGCAAGATCCCACGACCCTGTTCTGGTCGTCAGCAACATTGATGTCGGAAGCGCGAGAAAGGGTAGAGTCGACAAGATCGAAACATACTCAGAATACGGCTATGAAAAGATCCTCAAGCAATACGGCAGGAATAGAGCCCAAACAGTTCTATTCGAAAAGATTCTGAGAAAACACAAAGCAAAGGGAAAGATCGGCTTCTACGGAAAGGTCGAAGTCAGCGGTTACATTTCGTTGATAGAGTCCCTTCGGAAGAAAGGACACAGGATAGTCGGAGAGAAACGTCCGACCCTACTTGACGCTCTTCGAGAAACAAAAGACATGATCGAAGTCGAAAGAATACGTAAAGTGGGATCGAAAACAGAAAGAGTGGTTGAGAAAACGCTGGAGATTCTGAGAAACAGCTCAGTCGAGGGCAATAACGTGATCTATCAAGGAGAGCCGCTGACCGTTGGCAAAGTCAAGAGGCACATACGCAACTTCCTCGCTGAGGAGAACCTAGTAAACATAGAGGACACTATCTTTGCAGCCGGGCCGGGATCCTCAGATCCTCATTACAGAGGAGAAGAACTCGACCCGATTCGAGCAGGAGAACCGATCGTCTTTGACATTTTTCC
>CAZFRJ010000156.1:0-1851 GCA_964521355.1 uncultured Candidatus Bathyarchaeia archaeon
AACGCTATCGTCTGGCAGTTTGTCATGCATCGTGCGGACAATGTGTACACGTAAGGCTCAACAAGTGCTGACCAGCCAAACCCTTCGCCTTTCGTGACCACCTCTACAGCAGTAGGTATTGCAGGCCGGTCAGGAATGGGGCGGACATCCATCTCAAGTACAACCTTGCCGTCCGTCAGAACGTACAACTCCTCAGCTTTGTCCCCTTCCTTGAAAATCATCGCACCTTCCTGATATGAGCGTCCGCGACATAGGACAGATATCTTCCGTAGGTGATTCTCAGCTAAATCCCCAAGGAGTTCAGAGTTCTTCAGAGTGTCTATGATTGCCAAGTTCTTTGTCTCCAAGTACTTATTTCGTATTGGAAGGAGCTGAAAAAAGGTTGCGGCGCTTCATAGCTGAACACGCGTTGTGGCTATCCTATAGTGGTAAGGCTTTCAAAGCATATCCGACAATGTGGACGTAGACGAGTGGCCTCGATGGGATTCATAGAGCTTTCAGATCTGACAAAGACCTTCGGCGAAACGATAGCAGTTGACCACATAACTCTCGACATCGAGAAAGCCGAGCTACTGACCATGCTTGGGCCAAGCGGGTGCGGAAAGACAACCACCCTGCGAATGATCGCTGGCTTCATCAAGCCTGACTCCGGCGAGATCTCTGTCGGAGGCGAGGTGCTCTCATCACCGGAGAAGGGTATCCACGTTCCCCCTTCCAAGAGGGAAATGGGAATGGTCTTTCAGAGCTTCGCGATCTGGCCGCACATGACAGTCTTTGACAACGTGGCATACGGACTCAGGATCAAAAGGCTTCCCAAGGATGAAATTGAGCGACAGGTCCGACAAGCTCTAGAAATGGTTCGCCTAGAAGGCCTTCAGAAACGCTATCCATCTCAACTGAGCGGGGGACAACAACAGAGAGTTTGCTTGGCAAGATCGCTAGTCAGGCGGCCCCGAGTTCTGCTGTTGGACGAGCCGTTAGCCAACCTTGACGCCAAGCTACGTGAAGAAATGCGCTTCGAGTTGAAGAGACTTCAGAGGGAGACGGGGATCACGACTGTATACGTCACACATGACCAAGCAGAAGCAATGGTCCTCTCAGATAGAATCGCAGTAATGGAGAGGGGCACGATTCACCAGCTCGACGCGCCTACAAACATCTACGAGAAACCCAAGACCAAGTTTGTTGGAGACTTCATTGGACTATCCAACTTCATTCCCGGTAAGATAACAGCAACGACAAATGGGACGGCAGTCGTTTCTTCACAACGAGGCCACGTGATTCATTGCAGGATCTCCGAGAAGATGGAGAAGGATAAGGAAGTACTGGTGTTAGTCCGCCCTGAGGATATAGAGATCTACCGAAGTAGACAACAGCTCAGTAATCTTTTCAGAGCGAAAGTCGTCGAGTGCGCTTATCTGGGAAATAGCCGTGACTACAGATTCAACATGGGTGAGCAGCGCGTAAGAGTTCAAAGCCCCTCTTCTATAGTTCTGAAAGATGGTGAGGAGGCTTACTTACATTTCAATCCTGAGAGATGCGTTGCCATATCAGCGTAGGGTAATCAGGTCCACAAGACTTTCTCGACTTCTCGTAGTTCAGTTCTATTCTTGTGGGCGGCTCAATTGACCCGTTCCTCTTCCGGCAGTCTCTCTGGCGAGATATAGTCGCCAAACTTTTCCTTAGCCTCTAACAGTCGTCTACGTTGCGCAGCTAGGACCTCGAAAAGCACAGGGGGTGCGTCGGGCACTTCTGTGCGATGGAATTTTTCGACGCGATCCATCTTAGCCAAATTCTCACGGATGCGAACAGTGAACTGCTTAACGTAGTCCTCCCGGGTGTAGTCGACCC
>CAZFRJ010000157.1:0-1845 GCA_964521355.1 uncultured Candidatus Bathyarchaeia archaeon
TATCACCGTTGGAGCTTCCATGAGCAAGCTGCCTGCCAGTTGCCGATCTGACCGGGCCAAGATTGACCAAAATAGCCTACAGGCAAGTCTCCCTCTGTGACTTCATGCTTCCGAGCACAGCGATTCACAGTACAATCTTAGAGCAAGAATCAAATAAGACCGGTCACCAACATCATTCGGGAATGAAGACGCCAGTCCCAGATTGACCTTCGCCAAAGGGTATGATAGCCTCTGCGACGGTCTGACCCTCAAAATCCATGAAAGCTTATCTGTTGCGACCAATCCACTCTAAGGAAAAGGTTTTAGAGTTGGGCCATCTCACAAGAAGCCGCCTTCACGGAGGCATGTGATTAGAACTTGTCGATGTTTGCTGTTCCGGGCGCATATGACCGTGCCATCACAGTCTTCTCACCTGATGGACGTCTGTTCCAAGTTGAATATGCAGCTGAGACTGTTAAGAAAGGAGCAACGGTTCTTGGGATGACATCTCCTGAGGGAGTCGTCATGGCAGCAGAGGAAAGAGCCATGTCGAAGCTTCAAGATCTCTCGTTCATGCTAAAGATATTTCAGATCGACGACCATGTGGGTGTAGCAGTTGCCGGCCTGAGTTGCGACGCTCACATCTTAGTAGACCAAGCAAGAATCTACGCGCAAAGCAACCGGCTCATGTACGATGAGCCGGTGGATATTGAGATTCTCACGCGAAAGATCGGAGAGATCAAGCAGATGTACACTCAACATGCCGGCGTTCGTCCTTTTGGGATCTCTGAGCTCTTCGCTGGAGTAGACAAGAAGGGTTGTAGGCTCTTCTGGACTGATCCGAGCGGTACCTTCTGGGCCTTTAAGGCTTGGGCGATAGGTGCCGGAGAAGAGTCTGCAAGAAAGATCCTTGAGACTGAATATCGCGAAAGCCTTTCACTTGAGGAAGCAATACTTCTTGCCTTGAAATGTATGGTGGAGATATCCGAGGAGAAGGTTGACGCACAGAAGATAAGGATGGCAATCATACCTGCGGCCACCAAGAAGTTCCAAAGGCTTACCACTGAGGAAATCGACAAGTATCTCAGAAAGGTGAACTCAGCGAAGAAGCCAAGCACAAAGTAGATCCGTGTCTTCAAGGCACTAATCAACCACCGTTCTCCTTGATTTCGGGCCGGTATTGGATCCGGCCGAAAAGAGTTAAGCCCCAGTTGTTGATACTGCCGGGGTAAAAAGGAGGGGTTCTGGTTGGGAGAGAAGTACACGACGGCGAGGCTGTCGGTCGGCGGAGACAAGTTCGAGATTCTCGTTAAGCCAGATGAAGCTTTGGATTTCAAGATGGGGAAGCAACTGACAGTGTCTCAGCTTATGGTAATAGAGGAGATATATTCAGATGCAAGCAAGGGAACCCATGCCTCTGCAGAGAAGCTCCAGAAAGCTTTCGGGACAACCGATGCCTTGAAGATTGCCGAGGAGATAATGAAGAGGGGAGAGCTTCAGCTCACAACAGAACAAAGAAGACAGTTGGTTGAGAACAAGAGGAAACAGATCATTGCCTTCCTGACTAGACATTGTATTGACCCGAGAACCGGGACGCCCCACCCGCCTCTAAGGATCGAGCAGGCGCTGTCGCAAGTTCGAATTTCAGTCGACCCTTTCAGAAGCGCTGAGGAACAGGCGAAGGCGGTTATTGATGAGCTTAGGCCGATCATACCGTTGAAGATTGAGCAGATGCGTGTGGCCGTGAAGATATTCGCAGAGCATGCAGTCAAGGCATATGGGGCGGTGAAGAACTTCGGGACGATAACGAAGGAGGAGTGGCAGTCTGACGGGTCTTGGGTGGGCATAGTGGAGATGCCGGCCGGT
>CAZFRJ010000158.1:0-1839 GCA_964521355.1 uncultured Candidatus Bathyarchaeia archaeon
CTCCGGTTCTTCTGAAACCGACACTAGTGTAAAGACGTATGGCACTCCGGTTCCATGGTCGCACGTCCAGAATCGCATTCATGTCCGGGTATCTGGCTAGAGCTTGACGCATGAGAGTTCGTCCGATGCCCTTGCTTCGCCATCTTGTTCTTACCGCGATACATGCTATTCCCAGCAGGGGCTCGCTCCAATCTGAGTTTCTTAGTTTCTGCAGGAGGTACATGAATAAGGAGGACCTTGTAGACGCGAGTAGCTTTGGCAACTTCAGCACTAGCCGGATCATTCTAGTGCCAGTCATGGGGCCGAGGCCAGATGTGACTGTGACAAAGCCGACTACGTCGTACTGTGACTCAGCGACTATAGTATCTTTGACTAGCAGACAGAAGACTGCCTCAAAGAAGCGTCTCGGGAATCTCTTGAAGAAGAAGGATAATTCAGGTTGAAACGCTTCGTAATATATCTCTACGACACTGCTTAGGTCGCCGGGTTGGCAGGGTCGTAGCTTGACATCTTCTGGCGTCATATGAGGAAGGCCAACGCTCACACTAGGATATGGATGCTGTATTTCTCATAGCGTACATCCAAGGAACTTGCTTCATGGCCACGGCTAGAATCCCCTGTTGAACACGGATCGACATCTTCTCATCGAGTTGCAGAGAAGGACTCCTACGGATTCTTTTCTAGGGTTTCAAGAATGCTTTTGGGCCCTTGTTTTGATTGAAGGAGTTTCCTGTAGCTTCTTTCCTTGATTCGTGTCGCTGAGATTTTCAGTTCTTCTTTCTGGGCGAAGTGGTCGTGAACTTTGCTTCTAGCGAGAGCGGCCATAACCTTTCCTTGGAATAGGCCGTCTAGGTTTCTTGCTTCGCATATCGGGCAGTCGCATTCGAGCTTCTTGCCGTGAACCTCTGACCATTCTTTCCGTTTCATCACGTTCCATCCTGTCCTGTCAAAGAGGTTGATCTTATCCTTGGTCAAGGGCACCGGTGGGGGAGGGACAATCCATTTGGAGAAGCTGTCTACGCCGAAGTAGGGCAGGATCATGCCCTGTGAGCAGGCCGCTGTTCTTCGCCCGAATAGGACTTTTGGAGGAACTTGGAAGACGTGAATCCACATGTCTGGCCTCTTCTTCTTCACCGCTTCAATGGCCCTTAAAGTGTGGTAGTGGAAGCCTCCTCTCATGTCGATTCCGAGGCCCCGTGGCTCTCGCTTCAGTACTGGAGCGAGATATTTCTCGAATTCTTCCCTGTTGTCGAGAGCAGAAAGGATGGGCATGAGAGGTCTGTCGAAGCCTCGTTCCTCGCTCCATCTCGAAGCAAATGAGTATAGAGATGCGTAGTCCTCGGGACTCACGCCAGGGCTGTGTTGAACAGTCACCGCATCAAGATCGCAGAAGAACTGGAGATCAAGGACTGTCTTCAGGTCATCCGCCTTCTCGATCTTGCTTTCTCCTTTGAAGGCCAGGAAGAGGAGTTGAGCAGTATCCTCAAATGTGGATACTTCTCTGGGCAGCCTCCTTGCAAGATCTTTCAAGTACTTCTCGTCTGTCAGGAGACGTTTCAAGGTATTTGGGGGCATCAGCTTGGCTGCAACCACAACCTTGCCAGGAGAGAACCTTTCTACCTCAGTGAACCTAATCGCGTTGAGTTCGCTGGACTGAGCGAACTTGGCGGGCAGTTCAGCTTTGGCACGGCCTAACTCCAGCGTCCCAGTGGAGGCGGAGGTAGTTTCGTCAAAGGCTTGATCCTTGACTTTCAGCTCGGCCATTTGAGACTACATCCATTGAATATGTTAGACGATTGTACTCAAATGCCTTCCTTAATCCTACCGATGAGGTCTTGT
>CAZFRJ010000159.1:0-1812 GCA_964521355.1 uncultured Candidatus Bathyarchaeia archaeon
TCATCGCTTCGTCAATTCTCTCGATTGTCCAGATCTTCTTGTCGAAGTCTCCGTTGTGGCTTGCGATGTCTGGCGCCTTGATGTGAAGAAAGACTAAGTCGCACCTCCCGGTGGCTGCGATGGCAGCCTTGGCCTTCGCCAAGAAGTCAGTGTCCAACCCGCCTGTAGCGCCTTGCACGTCTATCATGTTCATGCCTGCCAGACGGCATATGCCACGCACAATTGGGACGACGCCTATGCACGCTGCACCAATGGAGTATTTCGCGGTGAGCGTCTCAATTGGAGGAATTGTTCCTGCTCCACGCGATAGAACCATGTTAACGGGAGGAAGTCCCTTCCCGACTCTTTCCGTGTTGGTCGGGTGATCCTTGAGCAGCAGATTCGATTTTTCAGTGAATTCGTTTAGTATCTTGGCCGTAAGCCTGCTCTCCTTGCGGTTGTCTTCCGGCCTCGATATCTGAACTGCTCTTCCCTCGATGTGGGGATCTGTATCTGAGACCCTTCTTGAGAGGCCCTTTCCTCGTAGAACCAGAACGCCTCTGTGCGCAACCGTAGGCACAAACTCGAACGAAACGTTAGGCGCTCTTACCTTCATCTCGTTGACGGTTTTCGCGAAGTCATCTCTTCCCATAGACGCGCGTCCTGCTCGTCTGTCCTTAACAATCATGTTGTCGTCTACAGTTGCAAAGTTGCATCGGAAGGCAACATCACCAAGATCAAGAGTGATGCCTGCGCCTATGGCTTCTAGTCCGCCGCGTCCAGTGTAGTACTTGTAGGGGTCGTATCCGAGAAGCGCAAGGTGAGCAACATCGCTGCCTGGGCTGATTCCTGGCCCAATAGGATGCATCAGGCCTATCGATCCCGTTCTAGCCAATTTGTCTATGTTGGGCTTCTTGGCCATACTCAAGGGGGTTTGGAAGCTTCGCATTCTGATTGGCCGGTCGCCCATTCCATCGCACACAACAATCAATATTCCATGTTTCTCCAACTTGGACTGCCCTTTCTCTGAGATGTTCAAGGTGCCGGTACATAATTGTGCCGTCAGAGATCGATGCACAACTCTTGGTAGTTGCGGTAGCCAGAAGCTGTTTTATATTCACTGACGCCTAAGCAACTCGTAAAGGCGATTGGATATGCTTGACTTCACGTTTACTGACGAACAGGAGCTCTTCAGGAAGACTCTGAGAGAGTTTTGCCAGAAGAAGATAGCCCCAGTCCTTCGGGACATGGAAGAGAAGAAGCGCATCCCTATCGAAGTTATCAGAGGCATGGCGGAGCTGGGTCTGATGGGAATAACTGCCTCGCCTGAATTTGGCGGCGCAGGAGCGGATCCACTGCTGGCTGGCATCGCTGGAGAGGAGATTGGCCGTGCAGACATAACATGCGCCACGGCAGTCTTCTACCTCGTTCCGGCCTCGTGGGGCCATGTCCTTAACACCTACGGGAATAGGGAAACGAAGCAGATAGTCTTCCCGAGTTTGTGCAAGGGTCGTTCGTTCTTTGGAATAGCGACAACTGAGCCGGAGGTCGGTTCAGATTTGGCGAACATGAAGACTGTAGCGAAGCGTGTCGGAGACGAGTATGTGATTAACGGTGAGAAGATGTACATCAGCGGTGTCAGGGAGGTCATGGAGCAAATGGAAGACGGAGGGGGATTCCTAACCTTGGTTAAGACTGCGCCGGAGAAGGGCACGAGGGGGATGAGTTTTCTCTACGTTCCTCTCAAGGGCACTTCGGGAATCAGTCACACAGTCTTGGAGGAGATGGGACGGCGAGGCATCTCGACAGGAGGCTTCAAGATGGACAATGTCA
>CAZFRJ010000160.1:0-1805 GCA_964521355.1 uncultured Candidatus Bathyarchaeia archaeon
GGCCTTGACGCCGCCGCTTCAGCCCACCCTTTGGACACCAATGTCTTCAACGCGTCATAGGCGCTCGGGTACGGAATCTTTGCGCGTTGAGCCACGTCTCTGGGAGCGGATGGGCCGAGCTCAGCGAGGGATATGTAGGCTCGAGCTTCATACTCTGTGAGTCCAAGCCTTCTCAGTGAATCCACGAGCCTCTCCAATGCTACGTCTCCGTTCCCTATCCTTTCGATACACTTATATTAATTAGTAGCGATCACTACTAATGATGACGCGTCGATGGAAAGGCAAGACCTCCTAGTCGTAGGCGCAGGAACAGCAGGCGCCACAACTGCAGCAGAGGCAGCGAAGAGAGGACTGCGGGTCTGCTTAGTCGATATGAAGCCCAGCGAACTCATCGGGCAGAAAGTCTGTGGTGACGCCATAGCAAGGCACCACTTCGACAGATTGAACATGCCATACCCCTCAGGCGAGGAATTCGAGAGAGGCATGAAGGGAATGCGAATCTTCGCTCCAGACCGAGAGACCGCATTTAGGATTCTAGGCGAAGGTGTGACAGGATTCGTGATCAATAGACACAGGTTTGGACAGAGACTTCTGAAGCAGGCCCTCGACGCTAGGGTGACGCTGCTCGATCAGACAAGAGCTATCGCTCCCCTGCTTCGAAACGGATGTGTCACAGGCATTGAAGCAGAGCAAACTGATCCTAAGGGCAGAGTCGAGATTCCTGCTTCCATCACTGTGGATGCCAGCGGATATTCAGGAGCAATAAGAAGTAGGCTACCCCCTGACTTCGGACTCGAATCGACCATCAGTAGTGACGATATGATTGTGGCGTACAGAGAGATCCGTACTGATGTCTCATGGAGTTCAGACCTTGGCGAGATCTATCTCACTCAGGAGTTGGCGCCGGGAGGCTACTACTGGATCTTTGACAAAGGAAACGGAAAAGTCAACGTGGGCCTAGGAGTACAAATGACAGAGAAACACCCGAACCCAAAGGAACAACTGTACAGGTACGTTCTCTCTCAGGCTCTCTTCAAGGAATCGAAACCGGAGCAAGGCGGAGGAGGAGTGGTCCCAACGCGCAGGCCAATGGACTGCCTAGTCTCAAACGGCGTGATGCTAGCGGGAGATGCCGCGTGCTTGGTGAATCCCATCCACGGAGGCGGAATCGGTCCGTCAATGCTGAGCGGAAAACTCGCAGCCGAGACAGCTGTTGAAGCCTTGGAGAAACATGATGTAGGAAGAGAGGCACTCTGGCAATACAATGTCAAATACATGCAGAGTTACGGTGCCAAGCAGGCCAGTCTCGACATCTTTCGTCTTCTGCTTCAGAGCATATCCGACGACGAGTTGAATTTCGGAATGAAGAACAGACTTGTGAAGGAGGAAGATGTATTGAGAGCGAGCCTAGCAGGTGATCTACGGCTGAGCGCCAAGGACAAAGCTGAGAGAGCGTTGAGAGGCGCGGGGCGACTTGGACTTCTACTAAAACTCGAAAAGACTGCAGCTAAGATGCGAGAAATAAGAACTCTGTATCAAGATTATCCCCCTCCAGAAGACTTTGAACGTTGGAAACGTAACGTCAATTCTGTCTACGAATCATTGAAGGATTGACAACGTAACTCAGTGGGCAATCCGCCTGCCTGATAGTTCGCCGGTCTTTCTGCCTGTCCGAGCTTCAGTCTAGAATTCAAATAGATGCGAAAGAATGAATTTCAGGACGACATAGATCTCGTGGAACCCTGCTTTACTTGCCCCTTTCTTCCTGTTCACGAAGTTTATGGGCACCTCAGAAACTCTCAGCC
>CAZFRJ010000161.1:0-1794 GCA_964521355.1 uncultured Candidatus Bathyarchaeia archaeon
ATGTAGTATTGATAGATACAGCAGGGAGGATGCAGACTGACAGGAACTTGATGAAAGAGATTGAGAAAATCGTCAGAGTGACATCTCCCGATTTCACAATCTTCGTGGGAGACGCCCTCGCCGGAAACGATGCCGTCTCGCAGGCAGAAGAATTCATCAAGTATGTCAACGTAGACGGCAGCATCCTGACAAAGCTTGACGCAGACGCGAAAGGCGGGTCCGCCATCTCAATAGCCTACGTCACGAAGAGACCAATAGTCTTTCTTGGAGTAGGCCAACGCTACGAGGACCTCGCGGCTTTCGACTCAGATCTTCTAGTAAGCAGAATTATGGCGTAGTGCCTGAACGCCCTTTTATACCTGCGACGTAATGATCTCTGTGCGGGGTCTAGCAGTTGGCAAAGCTCAAGGGGAGGGACCTTCTCTCTCTCGCAGAACTCACGAAAGAGAACATCATGGATCTATTGAAGCAGGCAGAGAGACTCAAGAAGCGGAAAAGACTTCTCACGACAACGATTGCCCTTCGCCCCAAAGTCTTGGCGATGATCTTTCAGAAGCCCTCAACTCGAACTAGGGTCTCATTCGAAACAGCAATGCGGCAACTGGGTGGACACGCGATAAATCTGAATTGGAATGAACTTCAGCTCAGTCGCGGAGAGACAATCGCTGACACGGCGAGAGTACTCAGCAGATATGTGGACGCCATCATGGCAAGAGTCTATTCGCATGAAGACGTTGTCGCATTGGCTGAGAATGCAACGGTCCCCGTGATCAATGGGCTTTCAGATCTCTATCATCCATGCCAGATCCTTGCAGATTTCTTGACAATCCTAGAGAAGAAAAAGAGACTAGAAGAGCTCAAGCTGGCGTATATCGGAGATGGAAACAACGTATGCAACACTCTGCTCTTGGGATGCTCGAAGGTTGGGATGGACATCAGTGTAGCTCACCCTGAGGGCTATGGACCGAGCAGTGAAGCCGTCGGACTTGCGGGCGAGTTCTCAAAGAGCTCAGGCTCAAAAGTGGAGCTGACAGTTGAGCCTGAGGTTGCAGCGAAAGACGCGGACGTTGTGTACACAGATACGTTCGTTTCGATCGGACAGGAAGCGGAGAAGGACAAGAGGCTAGGCATCTTCCTTCCGAAGTATCAGGTCACAGAGGAGACCTTTCGAGTCGCGAAACCGGACGCGATCTTTATGCATTGTCTTCCGGCGCACAGAGGAGAAGAAGTGACAGATGAGGTAATTGATGGCCCTAGATCTGTGGTATGGGACGAGGCAGAAAGTAGGCTCCATGTCCAAAAGGCAGTTCTTCTCTCTCTCATCGGATGAGCCTTCGGATGACAATTCTGGTAGCTGCGTACAAGAACGACCTAGCAGCAGTGAACATTGCCAACAAGCTCATCGAGAAGTACTCCTTCCATGAAACGAAGGAGATGTCTGCCGGAAGGCCAATCTACCAGAGGAATGAGATTCAGCTCGCCTATCTCGACATAGACGACATATTCGCAGACAACTTGGATCAAAAGATCCGAGCGGACGCAATTGTTTTTGCATCTAGGCATAAAAGCGAGAGTGGAGAGCCAACCCTTACTGTTCATGTCTCAGGCAACCTGACTTCAGAAGCTCCTTTCGGAGGAATGCCGAAGCGACTTGCCCTCGCCAATTCTCACATGGTGAAGGCTGCGCTTCGAGGCCTTAAGTCGGCGCAAGAGAGGCTTGGCCTAGATCGGTACGTGGCTTCTCTTGAGGCAACTCACCACGGTCCGACCGAACTTCAGATCCCCTCACTGTTC
>CAZFRJ010000162.1:0-1780 GCA_964521355.1 uncultured Candidatus Bathyarchaeia archaeon
TACGCGCCCTACTTGGACTGGATCGCCAGAAACGTGTGCCGACTTGAAAGTGGTTAAGAATGGCTGAGAAGCCGGTCAGCCGAGCAGACAGAGTTGAACATGCCTACGACCGATCCCACTGGAGTCTTTTCGAGGACAAACGAAAGATCGCTAGGCAGATAATGGAGGCATTGGAAGCAGAGGGCTTCCAGTCCGTGATTCACGGCAGCGTGGCAAGAGGAGATGTTGAAAAGGACAGCGATGTCGATGTCCTCGTACCTCACCCCGTTCCCTCGTATAGGCTCGAACTCTGTCTAACTGCGAGAGGCTACAGACTATTCACGAGGCTGGTTGCGCAGGCTACGCCAAGCCACTCGCCAAAGGCCCACATATATCTGAACGCCGATGAGACCGCCTCGGTGACCTTCCCTCTCCTGAAATTCAAGAGACTCGAATACGAATTCTACAAATTCGGCGGCATGATAGACCTCGAAGCGATAAGATCCGGTCAAAGAGTAGCCGGGGTTACAAAGAGGCTCACTTTGATAGAGCCAACAGAGAAAGGACACTTCGAGTCTCAAGTCATCGGAAGAGAGTCAGAAGTGGCAAAGATCTTGGGCGTTAGCCCGGACATAGTTAGGGAGAGGGTCAGAGTCCTGACCCGGAGAGACAAAGTCGGAAGAACCGGCATATTCCTAGTTGTCCCGTTGTCGGAAGAGGAGCAGTTTGAAGAGACCTTGAAGAAGATCATCGAATCGAACCCGGCTGTGAGAAGAGAATATCATTCGAGAGGAAGGCTTTGACTCAGCCTGAGACTGAGGCCCTTACCAGGCAAACCTCCTTCGTTTCACCACAACCGCACAACTGGCTGAGGAACAGTCTCACCGATGCTTAGGATACCTGAGTAATGCAGCGATGCCACCCAACGAGTTCAGTTTTGCGCCTCCCTCATGCTCGCTGCTGACTATCATCACTTTGCCACCTTTCTTCTCAACATCTCGAATCGTTTCGTCAATCAACCTTCTCTTCTCTTCTTCAGCTTCGCGTAAAGTCTGGTCAAGTATTAGGATTCGCTCAATCGCTCCCTCGGATGCATCTTGGAATACCTGCTCCAGCCCGTAGGACACATCTCCCTTCGAGCTTCCAAGTCGCTTCAGAACCTCCTCCATCGCCGAAACCTCCTCCACTGTTCTGCTATCCCTCAAGACCTTGTCGAAGATTCCACACCTGATCGCTTCATAGGCTCCGGCCTCGCCCGCGCTACTCACGCTCTTCACTCCTACAACTCTGGCTGCGACCTCCGGAGACTTGCTTCTGACGAAGGCTGCGAATCTCTCCTTTGCGAACCCTGGCCCAACTACGACAATCTTCCCTTTCAGATCCTTGCTAACTGAGGCCACTAGATTCAGAACTTCACCGTAGTATTTCCCTAGAGCGCTCTCACGCTTCTCGGCCTCTCTCTTCCCCGGAAGTCTGGATCGAATCTCAGCCTTGATCTCAAGCCCGTAGCTCCGGAGAACTGCCACGCAGGCTTCCTCATGGTCAATCGCAACGAGTACAATCGGTTCCTGCCTTGTTACAGCTCGCTGCAACCTTTCCAGCTGATGGTTATGCCAGCGGCTCTTGATGATGATGGCTTGATGCCCAGGCTCAAGGTTCAACGTGTGATAAGAACCTTGGATGTGGAGATCTTCTGGTGCCTTAGTCACGACGCCCAAGACTCTAAGCCTCGTAATTGCCCTGTCAAAATATACCTTCTCCACTCTCAGGGTGAGGGAGATGGACATTCTGCGGCTTGACG
>CAZFRJ010000163.1:0-1770 GCA_964521355.1 uncultured Candidatus Bathyarchaeia archaeon
TTACAGTCTGCGGCCAAGGCAGGAGTGCTCCAATTGAGACCCATGGACAAGTTGCCATCTGTCATCAAGCTGTCGGAGTCTAAGAGGCGACGCGAGGCACCCTACATCCGAAACTGATACTATGCGAAACTGTTCGCCACTGTACAGATCATCCCGAACCCTTTGAACATAGTCTTAGCCTTCTCACAGTACATGCTAGCCACGACAAACCGGATTTTCCGCAGACAAACTGAATGATGAAGGTGAATCTCGTTATCACTTGGCTTTGAACTCGAATCCGGTCGAGCCGTACATGGTGTTGCAGTCGCGGGAGCATTGCCTGAGGAGCGTCTTCTTGAGCACATCCTCACGGCAGTTCGGCCGTCATAGGACGGACGATCACTGCGAAGGGGCACGTCTGCAACCGGGTATTCGAAAAGCTGATCTGGGAGCGATCCCTACGCTTAACGATAGATGTCCTAGGGCTGATATCGATGGTAGATGAGCTCAAACCTTCACAGCTTCGCTGCCCCTGCGAGGCCTCTATCGTAACTTGCGAGACGACTGAGAACGCAGTTCCTCTAGATACAATTGTGGGCCAGGAAAGAGCGGTAAAGGCACTGAAGTTCGGCTTGGAGATAAAAGAGAAAGGCTTCAATATCTATGTCGCAGGCTGGCCTGGAACAGGCCGAACAACCGCAGTGAAGAGTTTCCTAGAGGAGTTTGCAAAGAGTAAGCCTTTGCCCTCTGATTGGTGCTACGTGAACAACTTTCGCAACACATATCAACCAAACGCTTTGCGATTGCCTGCTGGACTGGGAAACATCTTCAAGAGAGACATGAAGTCGCTTGTGGAAGAGGCTCGAAAGGCAATTCAGAAGACCTTCGAAAGCAAGGACTACCAAGAGAAACGAGAGACGATATCAAAGGGATACGAGAAGAAACGAGAAGACCTCCTAACAGAGCTGGCAGAGAAGGCAAGGAGAGACGGGTTCCTCTTTCAGATCACCCAGATCGGTCCCATCTTCGTCCCTGTCGTCCAGGGCAAACCTTTGACAGAGGAAGAGTTTCTCAGCTTAGGTGAGAGAACTCGAGAGGAGATCCTGAAGAGGCGCGAAGCATTAGAAACGCGGTTCAAGGATGCTGTCAGAGACATCCGTGAACTGGAGAAGAAGCTTGGCGAGGAATTGGCCCAAGCGGACAAGGAGATCGCTCTCTACGCCATCGGCCCGATGATCGCCGAACTGGTTGAGAAATACAAAGATCTTCCGGAAGTCAGTGCTTACTTGAAGGACGTCCAGAATGACATGATTGAGCATTATGAACAGTTCATCCCCAAACCAAGCGTTCAGGCTGCCATGCCATTCGCCGCTCCGTGGCTACGAGAGCCTCCTCTGAGGAAATATGAGGTGAATGTCGTAGCCGACTGCTCAGGCCTCAAAGGCGCCCCGGTAGTGATGGAGCTAAACCCGACCTACACAAATCTGTTCGGGAGGATCGAGAAGGAAGCAATCTTCGGCGCGCTGACGACCGACTTCACTCTAATTATCGCCGGATCGCTTCACAAAGCCAACGGCGGGTTCATAGTCATCCCGGTCGAGGAGCTGTTCAAAAATCCGTTCTCATGGGATGGATTGAAGAGAGCGATGAAGAATGGCCAGATTGTGATTGAGGACCCGGCAGAACGCTACGGGTTCCTAACAACGAAGACACTGTCGCCGGAACCAGTCCCTCTCGATTTGAAAGCAGTCTTGATCGGAGATCCACTCGTCTTTCAGATCTTGTACGCAT
>CAZFRJ010000164.1:0-1760 GCA_964521355.1 uncultured Candidatus Bathyarchaeia archaeon
CTTAACATCATACCTCAATTGAAGTCACTCTCACGATGCTCTGCGCCAATATGATAGATGACCATGGGATAAGAAGCATCCATCTAAATACGGAATTAGCCCCTTAGCCAACACAAGACCTAGGGCGGAATGGAGGAATAGCTGATGCCCGAACTCCCCGAGATCGCAACCCTCGCCCGACAGATGACAAAGGAACTCCAAGGGAAACGAATCGCAAGCATTGAGCTGACTCAGCCAAAATGCCTCAACATGGCGCCAGAAAAGTTTCGTCGAAGGCTGGCTGGCAAGAGAACGGGAGAGACGAGAGTTCGCGGAAAATGGCTGTTCACAAAGTTGAACCCGTCAGGCAATCTGCTACTGAACCTAGGCATGGGAGGAGACCTCCGCTACCACAAGAGAGCCAGCACGATCCCCAAGAAGTATCAGCTTCGGCTGACGTTCGCTGATCACACTGCCCTGACCGCCACCTTCTGGTGGTTCGGCTACATACACCTCGTTTCGGATGAAGAACTGCCCAAACACAAGATGACCTGTAGGCTAGGTATCTCTCCGATTGAAGAGGGATTCACTGCCGACAACCTGAGGTCCATGCTTTCAGGAAGAAGAGGCGCCATCAAGAGCTTCCTACTGGATCAGAAGAACATCGCCGGAATCGGTAACGTCTACATCCAAGACATGTTGTTCAAGGCCAAACTTCACCCACTTCGCAGAATCGAAACGCTAACCAGCTTGGAGATTCAAGTGCTTCATCAGGCCATGCTTGAAGTCCTTCGCAAAAGCATCGAACTTGGCGGCCTCGCGTATGAGAGAGACCTTCACGGCCGCCGCGGAAGGTATAGCGCTGAACACTTTCTCGTAGGATACAAGGAGAACAAGCCCTGCCCCACATGCGGAACGTCGATCACCAAGATCAGAACCGGAAGCACCTCAAGCTACATCTGCCCGAAATGCCAGAAACTATAGGCTTGAGACCTTTCGATGATTCTGCGCATTGTTTCTTGATATATGCACGATTCTCTGATCTATGGTGGTTACTCTACTTCCGTCACTGTTGAAAGGGATACTTGATGTGTAGAATCTACGTGCTTTTCGCGGCCTTCAACTATCTGCCAGAAGCTTCTTCGCATGATCAACGTAGTTGACAAGTGTCCAGTCCTCGTGCCCTTTGAAATCAAAGCCGAGTTTGTTGTACAGCTTCTTGGCGATAAGCCTCGTAATGACTTTGGCTCCAGCTCCAAACAAATCGTTCAAGGCCCTTTGGAAGCTTTCGATCTGTTCGTGAATGAGTTCTCGCGTGACACCGCATCTCCTCATAACATGGTAGTACATCGCATGTTTGCAGCTTTGACCTAGCACCGCCAGGCCTTCGTCAGCTGCGCAGAGCAAAGCCAAGTCAAGGCTGACCGAAAAACAGGTTTGCTCGGTGTCTGGTTCGTTCGGTATCCGGGGCTATTGCACTACCTCTTCAGTTCTCGAAGCCTCTTGTCTATCTCGTCCCAGTTGACGATGTTCCAAAATGCCTCAATGAACTTGGCTCTGTCGTTCCTGTAGTCAAGATAGTAGGCATGCTCAAAGACATCGAGGACCATTAGGATTCTGAACATTGGATAAACGTTTGTGTTGTGCTTCTCCACCTGCATTATGATCGGTCTATTCGTCTGCCTGCAGAAAGTGAGCGCTGCCCATCCGGAACCTTCCACACTGGCTGCAGCCTGAGTGAACTCCTTCCTGAACCTCTCAAAGCTTCCGAACTCCTTCTC
>CAZFRJ010000165.1:0-1735 GCA_964521355.1 uncultured Candidatus Bathyarchaeia archaeon
GGGCATGAGAAGACTGTTGGCAGCTTCTTCTTGACTATCTTTACTACGCGCCGCCGTCGACGTCCCACCTAATGCACCCTCGTTGATTGGTGGACCCTTTCTTACCGTTCTATTTCAACCTTCCAAGAGGTGTCTCAATCTGGTTCTCGTTCAGACATTATATGGAAGACGAAAATCATGGCCTACAGATCTGTATCCGAGTTTCACAGTGAGCGGGGCCCTTCGCTTATGCTCTGACCCTAGCCACCGAGCCTCGATCCCTTTCACAGTCTCAATTTGCAAACCCAAGTCTTGAGCTATCTCTTCCACATCCATGAAGTGTTCCAAGCCGTAGAGAACTAAGTCCAACAGGTCGTAATCTAGTCCTAGCTCGTCTTTGGCAGTTTGTCCACGCCAAAGATTCGGTGTCGGCGGCTTCTCAACCAGCCTCGACGGAAGGGTGAGATGAGCAGCCAGCTGACGTACCTGAGTCTTGTAAAGGTCACCAAGCGGCAAAATGTCTGTGGAATTGTCACCCCATTTAGTGAAGTACCCTAGCATGACTTCGCTCTTGTCCGATGAGCCGACGACGAGTCGCTTCATCCTGTTCGCATAGTAGTAGAGTACAACCATCCTCATGCGAGCCTTGGCATTTCCATTCGCGAGACGATCCTTGGTATCAAAGACCGGGACCATCTGAGAGAACGTTCTTATCATATCTGATATGTCTATGGTCACCAGATCTATTCCAAACATCTTGGCAACTAGCTGCGCGTCTTGGATCTCGATCTCATTCCATGTTTCGGCCTCAGGCATATTCAATCCTAGAACTCTCGTGCCACCAATCGCTTTGGCACAGACCGCGCTAGCAGTCGCACTGTCGATTCCTCCGCTGATTCCGAGAACAACTCCTGGCGCCCCTATTCGAGTGACGTAGTCTCTCACGAAGCCCGTGACTCTACTTTCGATCTGTGATGGGTCTATCCTCAAGACCTCGGGTGTCAACCTCATGGAGGATCCCTGCGATTGGCTCTCGCGGCCGCTCATATATGTGCTTCTTGTTGTGTGGCGCCGCACGACGCCTAACAACACATTTAAGTTGAGAGGAAGTTTCGCAGACTCGGGGAATGAAGGAAGAGATGGTCAAGATCTCTGTAGCCCTTGTGCAATTCTCGCCTAAGCGCTGCGATAAGGAGCACAACATCAGGGTCATGAAGGAGTGGGTAGAGAGGGCCCGGCAGCATGAAGCTGACTTGGTGATCTTCCCGGAACTGTCTCTCACAGGATACGCCTGCAGAGACTTGTTCTACAATCTCGCGGAACCTGTCGATGGACCTTCCGTCAAAGCTATCGAGAACATTGCGCGGGATAATGGCGTCCACATAATCTTCGGCATGCCGGAGCAGGCGGCCGCTGAGGGAATCATATACAATTCATGTATC
This sequence comes from uncultured Candidatus Bathyarchaeia archaeon, assembly GCA_964521355.1. GTDB lineage: Archaea > Thermoproteota > Bathyarchaeia > 40CM-2-53-6 > JALHTG01 > JALHTG01. The sequence goes on from CAZFRJ010000165.1 coordinate 1,422, forward strand.
TTGATCGGGACGACAGGTTTCCTCGGTCGCTATAGGAAAATGCACCTCCCTACGGCAACCGTCTTCGAAGAGAAGAGGTACTTCCGTCCAGGATACGAGCCAACTGTTGTCAGCACGCCCATCGGCAAGATCGGTCTAACCGTTTGCTATGACCTGTTCTTCCCGGAAATCGTTCGCGTCCTCGCAGCGGAAGGAGCGGAACTAGTTGTCTGCATATCTGTCTCCCCCGGAGTCCGGAAAGACTACTTCGAGACCTTCACAAAGGCACGTGCAATGGAGAACTCTGTCTTCCTCGCGTTCGTGAACAGGGTTGG
>CAZFRJ010000166.1:0-1698 GCA_964521355.1 uncultured Candidatus Bathyarchaeia archaeon
TTCATACTCTTGAAGGCCGGATCTCTAGGTGTTCAAGAGAGCCTCATCCCGCTCGTCTACGCTTCTCTTAACGTTGCCACCGTCATACTTGGTCTACCAGCAGGAATGCTGGCAGACAAAGTCGGGAAGATTCCAGTGCTTGGTCTCAGCTACGTAGTGTTTCTTGCTACATCCGTAGGAGGGCTACTGCTCGTTGGAAATCCTGTCTACGGATTTGTAATAGCCCTACTCTTCGGAAGCTACCTCGGAATGGCAGAGACCGTTCAACGCGCCATAATCCCTGACTTCACGAAGCCAGAACTCAAAGGAACCGCCTACGCCCTCTACTACACTCTTATCGGCGTGAGCTCGATGGCGGCAAACTCAATATTCGGACTGCTGTGGAGCAACATGGGGCCGGCAGCAGCATTTCACTATACCATTCTCACGACGACGGCCGGACTGGGCGCCCTGGCCGCAATCATTCTGAAAAGAAAACAGTCAAGGTCTTGATAGGCTCGTAGAACCATCACTTAGGCTGTCTGCGACTCAATCTCTACTCGCCCCAATGGTATGAGTCACTCTTGATATGCAGTCGAAGAATCGTATCCCAGACTTGCCGATGTTCGTTTGCGGAGACCGTAGATCCAGAAGCCAGCAAGGATCACAGAGAAAGACAATAGAATTAGAAGGTCGCTTGGCTGGAACGACCGCGTGAAGACAAATCGCTCTTCTTTCTGGATTCTTTCTCCCGTGATCGGGTTAAGTAGCGTTTCGACAGGGGCATAATCATCAGTTAAGACTATGTGGCTAGTCGTGATCCACTCGCTTTCAACTAGGGTTCCGACATACTCATGAAAGTCAGCAATCTTGATAGTTCTGTTTGCTCGCGCTCTCGCGACCAATTCTTCCTTGGAATATCGACTGACTGCCTTCGTTGCCACAAGTGCGAAGTTCTGAGTTGTCTCATACTCCTTCGTATCTCGGGAGGAGTATCCACTTGCCTGAAACACGTAGATATTGCTGAACATCTGCATGACTGTGTTGCATTCAGCCTTGAAGAGCTCTGAATACGGGCCAATCAGAGAGGAGATCAGATTTGAAACGATCACACCATTTGGTTTGAGGTCCATGCTCACTTCTCTGAAGAACTGTAGAGTCATCAAATGGAAGGGAACGTAGGTCCGTGAATATGCGTCGAGCACAATGAGGTCGTACTTCTTCTCGGATCTCTGCAGATACATTCGTCCGTCCTCATTGAATATCCTCAGGCGTGGGCTCTCTTTGACATTGAAGTACCGCTTAGCCGCCTCAATGACCTCGCCATCTATTTCTACGACGTCGACACTCACTTGCGGATAGTCTGCGAGGAACCTCTTTGGGCCGGAGAAGCCTCCACCACCGATGAACAAGACATCTGTAATGTCGGGATTGAATACAAAGCCCATATGAAAGTAGTAATTGTAGAGATAGACTATTCGCTGCGGATCGTTCAGATCCATCGCGCTGTGAAAATGATCATCTAGCAGCATTGTTCGGACTTTTCCGCCGTGAAAAGGGTCGATCCCCTCCAAGATGGCCATATGATGGTAAAGCGTGTCCTTCTCGTAGACGACATCGTTCAGAGTTAGCTTGAACATCATCACGTTCGGGCTCATAGACGAAGGAGGAGCGAGAAAGGCAGATAGAATCAGGAAGAGAATCAGCAGAACTTGACCT
>CAZFRJ010000167.1:0-1638 GCA_964521355.1 uncultured Candidatus Bathyarchaeia archaeon
CTCGAATTCTATTTCTCTCCAACTGCGGGCCTGCCAGCCTTCGTCACTAGTTCCTTTCTTCCCTGCATCTTCCGCTTTCACCCTTATTGAAAATGCGGCATAGGTCCCTCTCTTTGAAAGCTCAGACCCATGACTGTTCACGATAGCGCAGTTAACTGTGCCAGTGGTAAGGCTGCCCCTGACCGGAGCTAGCCGACTATCACGGTCCAGAACAAAATCAATGATCTCAACAGCTTTTCTGACTAGGGTGTCTGTTTCAATCTCTGATGTTCTTTTGTCAAAAGTTCCAACGACCTTGGCTCTCCCTGTTCTTTTCTGAAAAGAAGGCCAATCTGGGTCCGCCTGTGAGGCCTTGGCTATTGACACCGCTGTCTTTGCAGCATTCTCAATGCCTCTCGATTCTGCAGAGGAAGACGATGCGAATCCAATCCTTTTGTCTACGACGGCTCTTACGCCAATGCCTGTGAGTTGTGACGCTTTCCCCGACTCTATTTTCTCATGAAATGATAGGTAGTTCTGAACTGTGCGGGATAGATATGCCTCGGCCTCGGTTGCGCCCCACTTCAATGCAAGTTTGACTGCTCTCTCTCCCAGCGACAACAGTTGAACCATTCATGCCTGCCCTCCTAACGTGATCTTTCCTATTCGGACATGAGGCCCTCCATGACCACCTCTTACCATCTGTCCCCCTTTCCCGCACCCGCCGAAGGCACTTGTAGAGATCTTGAGATCCTTTCCGATGGCGTCTATGGTTCCTAAGGTTTCAAGAACCATGCCACTAACCGTGGTCCCCCTAACCATCTCCCCGATCTCCCCCTTTTCTATCAGAAACGACGGGCCCACAGCGAAGGTGAAGGTTCCTCCTCCCACATCTACCTGCCCGCCCCCAGCTCCACGCCCTTTTATGTAGTACCCATTCTCGATGTCTTCCGCCAACTCTTCGAGCGAATAGTCTCGGGGCTTCATGTAGTAGTTCGTCTGTCTCACTATGGGGTGGTTATCGAAGCTCATTGCTCTCGCGTTACCGGTCGGCTCCTTGTGCATCTCCATTGCGGTTTGCCTAGATTGTAGATACTCTTTCAACATCCCATTCTCAACTATAGTTGTCTGAGATTTCGGAGTTCCTTCGTCATCGTAAGGAACGAAGTACCCTCCTTCGATTATACCTTGATCATATATCGTAACGTCGGGGCCTGCAAGTGCGGCTTCAAGCTTTCCTTGAAGGACAGATTCCTTGGTTGTCACGAGATCTCCTTCAGAGGCATGGCCGAAGGCTTCGTGCAGGATCAAACCTATGAGGTCGGGATCGGCGATGACTTCGAATGTCCCGGGCGCCGGCATGTGGGCGTCCACAGCCTTAGTCGCAAGTTCCGATATCTCCCTGCAGAACTTTGTCCAATCTTTTTCTTGTATGAATTCGAATCCGGCACACCGTGACTCCCCGTCCGAGACGCGTTCCATTTTTCCCGCCGAAGCGGCGACTGATAGTTGCTGCAGTCCAGCCATTGATGACTGCACCTCTATGTTGCTTCCTTCACTACTTACGAAGAGTCGCCTATCGGTAAACGTGCCTAGGCGTGTCGTTGCGTTCTTGATTGTATCGCTGATCATCGCAGCCTTGTTTGCTTCTATGCCAAT
>CAZFRJ010000168.1:0-1606 GCA_964521355.1 uncultured Candidatus Bathyarchaeia archaeon
TTAACGGTGATGGGTAGTCTTCCTGGGTGAACGAAAAGGCAAAGATATATGCAAGCAAAACAGTAAGATGCTTGCGAGGGCACCAATATGGCTAAGACTCAAAACCTGACCGTTAGACTGGAAAGGGAACTCATCAAGAAGATTGAGGAAGAGGCCCATCAAGAGAAGACTGACAAGTCCTCGGTGGCCCGGAAGCTGATCGCTATCGGAATCGAGCAGACCAAGAAGGCACGTGCACTTGAAGAGTATAGAAAGGGCAGGTGCACAATCTGGAAGGCTTCAGAGAAGGCTGGAGTTTCCCTGAGAGAGATCATAGATCTGCTTCGCCAGGAGAAAATCCCGCTACGCCTATCTCCAGAGGATGTTGACCATGCTTGGAGAGAGGCGTTTGAGTAGAGAACCCATCTATGTCTTTGACGCCACACCAATCATACATTTCGCCAAGATAGAAAAGCTCAACCTTGTTTTGGGAATTTGCCAAGCGTACATCACCAGAGAAGTCCACAAGGAGACCGTAGAACGAGGAGAAGCACGACCAGACGCGATGGCGATACGCGATGCGATGGAACGCGGAAAACTCAGGATCTACGACATTCGTAATCGAGGCCTTGTGAGGGCGCTTCAGAGGCACCCTGAGATTCACTTAGGAGAGGCAGAGACAATCGCAGCGGCCAAGGAGCTGAATGCTTTCGCCGTAATCGACGAAGTCGAAGCAAGAGCCGTCGCCAGGACCTATGGAGTCAAGACAAGAACAGGAACACTCTTCCTACTCTTCAAGCTGCGTTCATTAGGACGGATTGATGCCAGAACATGTGAGAGGATCCTTGATGAGTTGGTCGAATCAGGCTTGTACATTGACTCACACACTCTCCTGAGAGCAAAGCAGAAAATCGTAGAGAAGGCCCTCAAACATGAACCTTGAAGCCTTCACAGCGCGGCCGTTCCGTACAGGTGCATGGGAAGAAGAATAGGATGTGATACGCACGCTTCTCACTTTGGCTCACTGAAGGTTGAAGCATGAGTTAGGGAGCTAGACGAGATTTGCCTTTTGCAGCGTTTCTCTAATAGCCTTTCCAGTGTTCTGAGCCCAAGCACGTATCGTTGCCGTGTCGGTCCCTATGCAGAAGTCACGACAACCAAGATCTATCCACTTCTGCATGTCCTCGACGTCGCATTCGGCTCTGATGCGTATCCCTTTTCTCTTCGCTACTTGGTAGCATCTCTCCATGGCCTCCGTGATCTGAGGATTCTTGTATCCTTCACCGGGGCGGCCTATCGAGATGGAGAAGTCGCTAGGACCGAACTGGATCATATCGATGCCGGGTACGGAGAGAGCTTGCTCGATATCATCTGCGATGCTCTTGCTTTCAATCATGATAGCGATGACAATGTCGTCGATGTACTTGACGTACTCCTCAAGCGTCACGGGTTGCCCTCTTACGATTCCGTAGCCCATCACTCGGCCATATTGGATTCCGTTGATTCCGCCCTGAGGTATGAGCTTCACAGATTGGACACATTTCCTTACGTCATCTGTGGTGCGACAGTCGGCGAAGAGCATTCCGGTGAAGCCTGCCTGAATTGCACGAGTAGCGATGAAGGTTCT